>CABUHM010000278.1:0-2263 GCA_902491355.1 uncultured Eubacteriales bacterium | reverse complement strand
GTGGGCGAGGGTCCGTTCACTGCCGAAATGTTCGGCGACGAGGGCGAGGCACTGCGCCGTGCGGGCGGAGAATACGGTGCCGCGACCGGCAGACCGAGACGTGTGGGCGGCTTTGATATCGTTGCTTCCCGTTACGGTTGCCGTATGCAGGGCGCCGATGAGGTGGCACTGACCAAGCTCGACGTGCTTTCCGGTATGGACAAGATCCCTGTCTGCGAGAGCTACAGCGTGGACGGCGAGACTGTGACCGAGTTCCCGTACGGTGATCTTCTGGAGCGCGCAAAGCCCAATGTGATTTATCTGGACGGCTGGAAAGAGGACATCTCCGGTTGCCGTTCCTTCGAGGAATTGCCTGAGAACGCGCAGAAGTACGTCCGCTTTATTGAGGACAAGGTCGGCTGTTACGTCAAGTACGTTTCTGTCGGCGCTGAGCGCGATCAAATCATTATTCGCTGAATATAGGCTCGGGGCGACCGCTCGTTTGAGGTCGCCCGAGATTTTTTGAACCGAACGTCAAATCGCCTTCTTTGAGAAAGGAACTGTGTGCAAATATGGAACTTGGGAACCAAACCGTACTGATTCTGGACTGCGGCGGTCAGTATAAGGAACTGATCTCACGCCGCGTCCGTGAGTGCAACGTGTATTCGATCATTAAGCCGTGCGACATCTCCCTGCAGGAGATCCGCGACATCAACCCCATCGGTATCATCTTTACGGGCGGACCGAACAGCGCTTATCTGCCCGATTCTCCGCGGTGCGATGCCGGTGTGTTTGAGCTTGGCGTTCCGCTTCTCGGCATTTGCTACGGAATGCAGATGATGACCCACATGCTCGGCGGCGAGGTCAAGCCCTGCGGTTTCAGCGAATACGGCAGAATTTCGGTGGATGTGGATGTCACCTGTCCCATGTTTACGGGGCTGGATACCGCACAGCAAGCGCTCATGAGCCACGGCGATCAGGTGGTGTGCCTGCCGGACGGCTTCCGTACTACGGCACACAGTAATCACTGTCCCAACGCCGGTATGATGGACACCTCCCGCCGCTTCTTCGGCGTTCAGTTCCATCCCGAAGTGGAGAACACTCCCAACGGCATGAAGATGTTGCGCAATTTCCTGTTCGATGTCTGCCATGCCAAGGGCGATTATAACATGTCCGACTACATTCGCCGCGAGGTGGAGCGCCTGCGCGAACAGATCGGGGATGACAAGGTGCTCCTCGGTCTGTCCGGCGGCGTCGATTCCTCGGTTTGCGCCGCACTGCTTTCTAAGGCAATCGGCAAGAACCTTATCTGCATTTATGTGGATCACGGCTTCATGCGTAAAAATGAGTCCGAGGAAATCGAGAGGGCGTTTTCCAAGCGCGATCTGCGCTTCGTCCGCGTGGATGCCTCCGAGCAGTTTTTGGAAAAGCTCAAGGGCGTTTCCGATCCTGAGACAAAGCGTAAGATTATCGGTAAGGAGTTCGTCGAGGTCTTTGCCGCGCAGGCAAAGAAATACGGCAAGGACGTGAAGTATCTGGCGCAGGGAACCATTTATCCCGATGTCATTGAATCCGGCAACAGTAAGGCGGCAACCATTAAGAGCCACCATAATGTCGGCGGGCTTCCGAAGGATCTCCCTTTCGGGGGCGTGGTGGAGCCGCTTCGCGGATTGTTTAAGGATGAGGTTCGTCAGGTCGGCAGAATGCTCGGACTTCCGCGCGAGCTTTACGGACGTCAGCCCTTCCCGGGTCCAGGACTTGCGATTCGTGTTATCGGAGAGATCACGCGCGAAAAGCTCGATATCCTGCGCGAGGCGGACTATATCTTCCGTCAGGAGGTCGGACATCTTCGCCAGAAACCCGATCAGTATTTTGCGGTGCTCACCAATTGCCGCTCTGTCGGCGTTATGGGCGACGGACGTACCTATGACTATACCGTTGCACTCCGCGCCGTTAAGACTAACGACTTTATGACCTGCGAGTATGCGCACCTCTCTCATGCACTCCTCTCTCGCGTCGCTTCCCGCATTGCAAATGAGGTTCGCGGCATTAACCGCGTGGTGTACGATATCACGGGAAAACCGCCCGCAACCATCGAGTGGGAATAATCCCCGAAAGGCCAAAAAGCCTTGAAAATGCTGGACTTTTGCGTTACGGAATTGCCCCGTGACAACAAAATGACAACATTTTAGATTATCCAAGAATAAAGAGCTATCTGATTTCTGTTAGAGAAGTCAGATAGCTCTTTTTGTTTTACTCAGATTTAGTCATTCTTCAGCCGGTC
>CABUHM010000277.1:0-2276 GCA_902491355.1 uncultured Eubacteriales bacterium | reverse complement strand
CTATAAAAATCAACAGCGTGAGATCGCGCGCATCGAGGCATACATCGAGCAACAGCGGCGCTGGAACCGCGAACGAAACATCATCGCCGCAGAAAGCCGCGAGAAACAGCTTGCCAAAATGGAACGGGTGGAGCGTCCGCAGGCACTGCCGCAAAATGTGCGCATGCAGTTCACCTCGTCGGGCGAAAGCGGAAACGATGTGGTCATCGCACATCGGCTGAGCCGCAGTTTTCCGGGCAGACCGCTCTTTTTCAACGTCAATTTTCTCATCCGGCGCGGTGACCACGCATTTCTTGTGGGACAGAACGGATGCGGCAAATCCACCCTGCTCAAAATCGTAACGGGACACCTCTCCCCCGACAGCGGCGAGCTGGAGTTAGGCTCCAATGTCAACATCGGCTACTACGATCAGGAAAATCAGAACCTCAACCCCGAAAACACGGTGCTCGATGAGCTTTGGGAAACCTACCGCGACCGCACCCAGACCGAGATCCGCAACACCTTGGCGCTCTTTCTGTTCACCGGAGACGACGTAAACAAAAAGGTGGAAATGCTCTCGGGCGGCGAAAAAGCGCGCCTGACATTGGCAAAGCTCCTGCTGTCCCGCATGAATCTTCTGGTTCTGGACGAGCCGACCAACCATCTGGACATCCCCTCCCGCGAGGCATTGGAGGACGCACTCCTGCAGTTCGACGGCACGATCCTTGCCGTGTCCCATGACCGTTACTTCGTCCGAAAGCTCGCCACCCGCATCCTCGCCTTCCGCACCGCCGGACAGGAGCTGTACGATTTTCGCGGCGGATATGAGGAATTTTTGCAGTTTGAGGCCAAGCAGAAAGCCGAAGAGCCGACCGCAGTAGCCGCCGCGCCGACGGCAGAAAAGGAAAAGTTCCTCGAAACGAAAAAGAACCGCTCCGACATCCGCCGTCTGGAAGCCAAACGACGGAATACGGAACGGGAGATCGCACGTCTGGAGGAGCTGATCGCCGACATCGACCGCAGGATGGAGGGCGAAGCCGCGACCGACTACAAGGCGATTGCCGCGCTCAGCGACGAACGGGAGCAGGCGGAAACCTCTCTTCTGTCCCTGTACGAGACCCTGGAAGCGCTGGAAGCGGAATGACCGCGCCGCCCGTTGCGGGGAGCGGACTTCAGAGCCACGCCTCCAAGCGGTGAATGGGCATCCCCATAGACGCAAAATGATCCTCGTACTCGGTATGTACGTTATCCTCTTCCCATATACTGTGATGGAGGTCGCGGGTCACGTTTTTGAGGGTGTAGCCGCAGGCGGGAAATTCCTCCAGCGAGAAGTCGAACAGCACGGGATTGTCGGTCTTTTGCACCACACTGCCGCCCTCGCGCAACAGCTCGCGGTACAGGTTCAGATAGGTGCGATAGGTCAGCCGACGCTTGGTGTGTCCCTTTTTCGGCCACGGATCGCTGAAATTGAGATAGATTCGGGACAGGCTGTGCGGCGGGAGCTTTTCCCCGAGCACGGCAGCGTCGCAGTTGAGAAAGCGAAGATTTTTCAGCTCCTCCCGCTTTGCACGCTCCATGGCAAGCAGCAGGACATCGGATATTTTTTCCACGGCTATAAAATTCACATCGGGATATTTTGCCGCCATGGTGCAGATAAACGCGCCCTTGCCGCACCCGATCTCCAAATGGAGCGGACGCGCGGAATCAAAGGTGCCCGCGCCCTGATCGTAGAACAATTCCCCGCATGCCGAAAGTCTTTCGGCGCCGTGCTTCTTTTTTCTCATTCTCATCTTGCAATTTTCTCCTGAATCTGTTATAATCGTAAACAGGTATATTATAATTGCTTTTTCTTGCCTTGTCAACGTTATTTTTATAAATTGCCGTCCGACATCGGCGCATGCCGTCGGACAAAAAGGAATAGGTGCCGAGATGGAGAAACAGACATTTTTGGATTCTCTGCGCGAAAAGCTGGTCAGGCTCGGCGTGGGAGAGGACGAATCCGCACGCTACATCAAGCAGTTTGAACGCTATTTTAATACGCTGTCCGATGAGGAAGTGAGCCAGCAGATCAACGGCTTTGATTCCATGGACGCCATCGCGCGGAACATCGTGAATCTGATCGCGCGTAAAAAGAGCCGCGCCGAGGAACCGTTTCCGGACGCGGATCTCGTCGCACAGGCGACCGCATCCTTTGATCCCGTGCCCGAAGAGCCGCAGGGGAGCACGACCCGTGAGTTTGAAACCGCGCAGTCGGCAGAGGACGGAAACGAAGCCGCCAAGGACTCTTCGGCGGAAGA
>CABUHM010000276.1:0-2297 GCA_902491355.1 uncultured Eubacteriales bacterium | reverse complement strand
AGGTGGAGGACGTGCTCTCGGTAGGCGACACCGTCACCGTGAAGTACCTCGGTACCGATGAAAAGGGACGCATGAACCTCTCCCGCAAGGATGCGCTTCCCCGCGCAGAGGGCGCAGACGAAGAAGTGCCGCACAGACCCTTCCGTCGTCCCCCCACAAGAACCCAAAACTGATCATACCACTCTTTAATACAAATATATAAAGGAGAATCATCATGAAAACTTTACCCGTAGGCATTCAACTTTACACCGTTCGTGACGAGGTCGATCGCGACTTCCTCGGAACCATCAAGAAACTGAAGGCAATGGGATACGACTATGTGGAGCTGGCAGGCCATTACGGCATGGAGGCTTCCGAGCTGAAGGCAAAGCTGGACGAAGCAGGCGTGAAGGCTTGGTCGGCACACGTTGCTCTGGCGTGGATGATGGAAGATCCCGACGGTCAGATGGAGCTTTACAAGGCATGCGGCTGCAAGTACATTGCAGTTCCCTATCTGCCCGACGACGAGCGTCCCGGCACCCCCGGCTTTGAAAAGACCCTTGAGAACATGCGCATCTGCGCAGAAGCCGCAAAGAGAGCCGGTCTGGTATTCATGTACCACAACCACGACTTCGAGTTTGTGAAGATGCCCGACGGTTCCTTCGGCTTGGACTACCTGTACAAGCAGATCCCCGCAGACCTGCTCCAGACCGAGTTCGACACCTGCTGGATCAAGGTTGCAGGTCAGGATCCCGTTGAGTACCTCAAGAGATACGCAGGCCGCCCCCCCGTCGTCCACCTCAAGGACTTCGTCGGCTCCAAGACCGAGAACATGTACGCGCTCATCGGCACCGATGAGGCAAAGCAGGAAAGCTCCGCTGAATTCCAGTTCCGCCCCGTGGGCAGTGGCGTTCAGGACTTCCCCGCAATTCTCGACCAGGCTGTGAAATCCGGTGCAGAGTTCGTTGTCGTTGAGCAGGACAGCTGGAACGACATGACCTGCATGGAGGCGGCTGAGGCTTCCATCAAGTACCTCCGTTCCATCGGTTGGTAATTGCCCCCGAATACATCGGTTTTCCGAAACCGCCGCATGATCACCGTGCGGCGGTTTCTTTTTGCGGACAGGAAATGCTTTTTTTCGCGGGCAATGCTCATTTTCTATAAAAAAACGGTTGCAATCGGACAGAAAATATGATAAAATGATGTGGTTGAACCAATCAGGAAATAAAGGATGTCGGACAATGAATATCAGTATGATCGACCTGCAAAAAGAATACAACAGCATCGTTGCGGAATGCTGCGATCTGTTTGCGCGGAAAATGGAGGACTACGGTCCCACATGGCTCTTTTACCGTCCCGTTTCCCTGTGCGACCAGCTCTGGATCAAGGTGCGCAGAATTCACACTTTGGAGCAGACGGGCGTGACCGCCGTGGGTGAGGGCAGAGAGCCGGAATTCGTGGGACTGATCAACTATGCGGTGATCATGCTCATGAAGATGAAATATCCGGAGATCTTTCCGTCGGCTGACGATGTCATTGCCAACACCGCTCTGGCAGATCAGGTAACATGCACGGTTTCTCTGCAATATTTCCGAAAGATCCTGTCCGAGATCGTCGAGCTGATGCGCCGCAAAAATCAGGATTACGGCAATGCATGGGCGGAAATGCACCCCTTTTCCATCACCGATCAGATTACCATAAAAATTGCACGGATCAAGACCATTCTGTCCCATAACGGCAGGGTCACGGTCTCCGAAAACGTGGACGCACAGCTGATGGACGTAGTCAATTATTCGGTGTTCGCCCTCATCCGTCTCCGCCATGGCGAATCTGTCGGCACCGAGAACGCTTAACAATGGAAAATGCGCGCCCGAAACCCGTCTGACAACGCAAAACCGCTTGACAAGCGGGTATAATTGTGCTATACTTTCTAAAAATGCATGGATCGGAAAACGTAGAACCGACAGAGTGCCCCGCAGAGAGCCGTTGGATGGTGAGAAACGGTGCGGCACGTTGGTTTGATTTCATTCCGGGAGCAGCGCTCTGAAAAGCGGCTCGCATCGGCGCTGTGCGCGGATCGGGCAATGCAGGTAGGAAGTGTCGGTTTCACCCGTTATCGTGAGCGGTTATTGGCGCGTCGCGTCTGTAATCGGAGGGATCGCCACACCGTCGATCCGAATTGAGGTGGTACCACGGGATCGCACTCCCGTCCTCTGTATGCCGGAGGACGGGAGTTTTTTCGTCCACGGAAATCAATTTCACCGACGTGCAGTGCGGCGCGGCGGGAAAGGTCAGGCCACATTATGAAAACAAAGGAA
>CABUHM010000275.1:0-2303 GCA_902491355.1 uncultured Eubacteriales bacterium | reverse complement strand
TTATGACATATGCCACGTCATACACGCCGTCCCCGAAGTACACTGCCCTGTCCAGCATCGGAATTTTCATATCCTCGATTGCGGAGATCTGCCCGTTATAATATGCAACATCTTTCATACTGCTCTTCCCCTCTGTTCACGGAATTGATAGGAATTCATCGGTAAAGGAGAGCGAAGTTGCCCCCGCTCTCCCGAAAATATTACCTTACAGACCGAGCGTTGCCAACTGCTCACGCAGGAAGCGTACTGCCAGCTCAATATCAGCCTCGGGGGTTTCGCCGACCTCGCGCTCGATGGTCAGGAAGCCGTTGTATCCGGTGCTTGCCAGTGCGGGCAGATACCGATCGAAGTGGACATCGCCCATGCCGAGAGGCAGTTCAATGAATCCGCCATCGGGCAGTTTGCGTCCGTCCTTTGCGTGGGTATGTACGATGAACTTACCCAGATCCTTCACTGCGGTCTCGGCAACGTCGCCTGCAACCATGACCAGGTTTGCGGGGTCGAAGTTTGCACGAACGCCGGTAGCGCCCAAAGAACCGAGAAAGTCTGCCAGAATCACAGCCTTCTCGGGACCGGTCTCCACGGCGAAGGAAGCGTTCATGGAATCTGCGTACACAGCCAGCTCATAGCATGCCTTACGCATGATCTCCTTCTGGCGGCACTCCTCCACGGGAACGCGGCTGATATGTGTGGTGACTACATTGGTCTCGAGCTGAAGCGCCAGATCCACCACGCGCTTGGACTTCTCGATCATCTCGGGGTTGCGATCCGGATCGTCAAAGCCGTAGCAGAAGTCGCCGCAAATTGCGGAAAAGACCATGCCGTTGGATTTCACGATATCCAGTGCTTCGCGGATCTGATCCTTTGTCCAGGTCAGCTCCTCACCGGTACCGAATTTCTGAATGCCCTCAATGCCGAGAGTGGCGGCTTTTTCCACGGCTGTCTTAAAATCCGTGCGGAAGCTCTCAATAAAAACGCCGATCTTCATAGTAGAAATAATCCTTTCCGTTGACCGCGCACTGACGCGTCAACACCGAAAAATTGTTATGACTGATTGTATCATACCTCGGAGTGGTTGTCAAGACATTTCCGCAATATCCGCCAACTTCACGTCGGCTTCAATGCCGAATTCGCCGTTTTGCTTCACGGTGCGGAAGTACCAGCCGCCGTCCACGCGGGGTGCGCGCTGAATCTCCACGGTTTCGCCCAAAGCCGCCTCATGGACATAGTTGAGCGAAAGAAAGGTGAGCATTTTTCCGTCCATATCCAGATAATCGCACAGCATGTCCGCATAGCGCGTATTGTTCATGTGGCGGTTCACGTCGCAGTCGTGATAGGTGACGGTGCGATGCCCCACCGTCTCAAAGGACAGATCGTGAGGCAGGCGCAAACGCGTCGGCATATCGGTAAACGCCTCCGCCGACCCGAAATTCATGGGCGCATCCTCCACGCGGAGCAGATGCCGCGTATTCACATCGACCATTGCCCACGTGGCGTGCATCCGCGCCATCACTTCCCCGTTTCGCAGGATCTGCGAGCAACGGATGAAGGTGCTGAAGCGCGACGGGCAAGCCCAGCTCTGCGCATCGACATATTCATACGCGTGCAGGGGCTTGCGGATCTCCATGGAGATGCGGCTCACAAGATACGCCATGCCGTAATCGCGCCGAAGCTCCTCCACGGACGGTCTGCAATTGTAAAACTCAAGCACCGCCGCCTCCTGCATCAAGCGCTGAACGGCTGAGGGACGGGCGACATCGTTCATATCCGCATCGTGAGCGCTGATGCGAAGCCGCTCACTCCACACAGTAACCATATAATATTATACCTCGTGCATACATAGTATTTTGACTTTTCCGCACGGTCGGGCGCGGGTCAGTTTTCGGTGAACCAGTCCCGATCGGGGAAATAGGCGTTGGTATACGCCCGATAGCCCGCCGTGTCGGTTACCGTGATCCGAAACCACGGCTCCTCCTCCCAGACATGGAAGGTGGCGCGCGTCACGGTTTCTCCCTCCTCGGCGTGAACCATGCGTGCGGCTCTGGGCGAATGCGGCAGATAATTGATCTGACGGACGGGAGAAGTTTCCACGGTCACATTTCCGTTTTCAAAGGTCAGAGAGCGAATCTCGGGGCCTCGGTGGGTCGAAGTGCCCGTAACCGCATAGAAATGTCCGTTTTTGAGGGCATCCATAATGGTGAGATAGTTCAATTTCTCCGCAAAGATCACCACCGCGCCGCCGAAGGAATCGCTTGCCGCCGTGCAGTCGGCACCGCGGTTGTGGTTATCGTCGGTCGCGATAC
>CABUHM010000274.1:0-2304 GCA_902491355.1 uncultured Eubacteriales bacterium | reverse complement strand
TTGGGAAGTCTCCTGTTTTTTGGCTTGGGATGGTATCACTCCTCGTCGGAGTAGACCACAACATCCTCCGGGATCTCTTCGGGCATAGCTTCCTCCTCGTCCCGGGCAGCCTCCAGCAGAGCGCGGATAGAGAGCGCGACCTTCTGCTTCTCGGAGTCGATGTCCAGGATCTTGGCATCCACGACCTGACCAACCTGCAGGACGTCGGCAGGCTTGCCGATGCGGTGGTCTGCGATCTCGGAAATGTGGATAAGACCGTCCACGCCGTCCACGATCTCCGCGAACGCGCCGAAGGGCATCAGGCTGACGATCTTCACGGGAGCCACATCGCCGATGGCGTAGGTGTGCGTGAAGATGTACCACGGGTTGGTCGCCTCGGTCTTGTAGCCGAGCGAGATGCGCTTCTTCTCTGCGTTGAAGCTCTTGACAAAGACCGTAATCTCGTCACCGATGGAAACCACCTCGGCAGGGCTCTTGATGTGCTTCCAGGAAAGCTCGGTGAAGTGAACCATTCCGTCCACGCCGCCCAGATCCACAAACGCACCGTAGCTGGTCATGCTCTTGACCACGCCCTGGTACACCTTGCCGTCCTCGATGTTCTCCCAAAACTCCTTCTCGCGGGCATTGCGCTGCTCCTGCAGAACCTTGCGGATGGAGCCCTTTGCCTTCTTGTTGTCCTTGATCTCAATGATCTTCATGGACACGGTCTGACCCACCAGCGTGTTCAGATCGCCGTCGCGCGGCACGCCGGAATGTGCGGCGGGAATGAAGACCTGATTGGAGTTGACCAGCGCCACGACGCCGCCCTTGTTGACCAGGATGACCTTACCCTCGACGGTCTCCTGCGTCTCGTAGGCTTCCTCGATCTTCTTCCAGTTCTTGTCGGAGTCAACGCGCTTCTTGGAGAGTGTAGCGAAGCCATCTACATCCTCCACCTCATCCCCGATTTTGAACATCTGATCCAGCTTCGCCGCAGGATCATCCGTAATCTGATCCAGCTTGATAACGCCGGTCACCTTGGTTCCCAGGTCGAGCTGAATCTCGCCGGGCGTGATCGCGGTCACGATCCCTACTACGGTATCTCCTGTCTTTATTGTTTTGAGTGCTGATTCTTCCAGCAGCTCGGCGAAGTTCTCGTTCTGTGCCTGTTCGCTCATGTTGTTTGCAACCTCCTCAATGATATCGCGGGGGGTGGATGCCCCTGCCACGACTCCCACCTTGCGGTGGGTGCCCGCCATCCGGCGGGATAACGGGATCCTGTCCTGCAGCTCCTCAGCGCGTTCGACCCACACGGTGTCAGCGCAAATGCTTTTGCATATCGAAAAAAGTTTGGCAGAGTTTGAACTGTCCCTGCCTCCTATCACGATTATGAGATCACATTCGCGTGCGAGAGCGGCGGCTTCCTGCTGCCGGGATTCCGTCACACTGCATATTGTATCAAAAATAAGTGAATTTGTAAAGAGGTTTTTGAGAATTTTTTTTGACATTTCCCATTCTTTCAGGTTATGTGTGGTCTGTGCGACCAGAATCGGCGTCATGGAGCCCCATTTGACCGCGTTTCCGGGGTCACGCAGCAAAGACTCCAGCTCCGCCGCCGAGGAAAAGACGTGCTTCTCCCCTTCAAAGCGGCTGAGGAATCCGACGACCTCCGGGTGATCCGCCGAGCCGAGCACCAGCAGGAAGCGGTCGTCCTGTCCGGTCGCCTCGCGCGCCGCGCGACAAAGTTCAGATTGCTCCGCACAGATGCGGTGTATCTTCTTGACGAAGGAGCAGGTGCAGTCGGTAAAAGTGAAGTACGGGTTGCGCGCGGCGCACGCGTGCAGCAGTGCCTCGGTCCCGGCAGTCATGCCGTGGGCGCGGATAAACACGCGCACCGGCGCGTCTTCCCGCGCTTCCCCGCACAGGCGGGGGATGTCCTCGGTGCCGATCACCTCCACGCCGCCCTCCTGCAGGCGGCGGGTATAGATCTCGTTGTGTATCAGCCGCCCCAGCGTGAAAATGCGTTCGCCGGGTGCGTGCGCGGCAATCTCACGCTCGACCGCCGCCGTTGCGCGGGCAACGCCGAAGCAGAACCCGGCACCCTGCGCGATAATGACCTCCCGGCTCACGGCGTTTCGTCCCCAAGGGCGCAGACGCGCTCAAACGCCATCCGCATGATGCGGTCGTACTCGCCGGGCGCCTCCGGGTCGTAGTGCATTTCCTCCGGCGTGATGGGCTTGCCGATGATGACCTCCTTGCGGCAGAAGGCACGCATCCGGTTGTCCGGCACGCGGATGAACACCGGCAGGATGGGCACACCCGCCC
>CABUHM010000273.1:0-2320 GCA_902491355.1 uncultured Eubacteriales bacterium | reverse complement strand
AGCAGGGGCCGATGATCAGAATAAATTTATCCGATGCGCCGGTAAAGACGTCGCCGCGTACCGAGTGATACTTTCCGATCTCAGTCCAGAACCGGTCGAGAACCGCCACCGCCATTTCGTCCGCTTCGGCGCAGTCATTGCCGAATTTCGGAAGGCGGAGCATCATCTGCCGCTCCTTCTCGTAGCCTGCAAAGTCGGCGTCCAGCGCCGCCATCAGAACCTTCTTGTCGTAGACCAGCGTTTTGATCGCATAGAGAGAATCGCCGACCGCCGCCGCGCCGCAGGTCTCTACCACGCCGTAATTGTACAAGGGACCGCCCGCATCATGCGGGATGCCGCGTTCGAGACAACCTTCGGTCAGAAGTGTCTTAACGAGCTTTGCATAGTTTGCCGCGCGGATCTCCTGTCCGAGGTTGGACAGGGTCACAAAATGACGCACAAAGAAGCAGACCTGTGCGGTATACGCCTCCCAAAGCTGATCAAAGGTCTCAAAATCGCAGAAGTTACCCGTTTTCGGTCCGAGCTGAACGCCGTCGCGCGTCTTGCCGTCCCGCAGGGCAAATTCAAACAGCTTGGCAAGGTTCACCGAGCCGTCCTCACAACCGAAATTGCTCTTGCCGGGAATCTCGATCTCCTGACAGCCGAGCATTGTATAGTCTCTTGCATGCGGGAGCGGAACGCCGATGGCGGTTAGTCCCTCAATAACGTTTTTATCGCCGACCACGGATGGGTCGCTCATGCCCTCCGCCCACATTTTTGTGACCAGATCGGTCAGGTCATCGGGAGAGCCTTCGTGGAAGCGAACCGACATTCTCGGGTGTGTATCGTGCAGACGGCGCAGAATCTGGAGCATCAGGAAGGTCAGCTCGTTTGTCACATCCCTGCCGTCTCCGTCCACACCTCCGACCGTGATGTTATGTACGCCGTTTTCCAACATTTTCAGCATCAGCGCACCCAGGGAATCCTCGGGCGTGACCACGTCGCCTTCCTCGCGCGCACGGAGGTAAAACGGGAGGAAATACTGATCCGCACGTCCGATGCAGTCTACCCAGTCCCACAGGCAGTAGAACCACATAAGCTGGGTCGCCTCATACAGGGTGCGCGGCGCGCTATGCGCCACACTTGAGCAGTTTTCCGCGATAGCGAGATATGCGTTCTTTTTGTCGGGATCATCCTCGGACGCGGCAAGCTCGGCGGCACAATCCGCATACTGCATGATCCAAGCCGACATACCGTCAAGCAGGATCTCACACGCGCGGTACATCTCAGCGGCGCGTTCATCTTTGGGATGGCGCGCATAGGACTGCACCTTGGCATGCAGACCGTCGATTCCGAGGGTCAGAAGCATGGAATAATCCGGAACGGTGTGTCCCTGATAGCCGCCCGTCCACATGAAGCCCTCGTCGTTGAGCGCCTGATAGCCCTCCACGCCGAAGATGCGCTTGCCCTCGTCCTGCATGTGATACCATGAGAGCGGCTCGGCGTATTTTGCGATCTTTGCCCAACGCGCGCGGTATTCGGCGGCAGTGGGCGCATAGGCGGGATCCTCCAACGCCCAGCAACGATCCTGAATGCCGTAGCTGAAATGCTCCACGTGAGGATAATTCGGGCGGGTCACACCCACCAAGACTTCATCGGGATAAATGAGTACCGGCGAGACCATCCACGAACGGACGATGGCATGCGCCAGACATACGACATACGGCTCACGACCGCCCATTTCCTCGAACACGTCGAGAAACGGCGTCTTACCGTTGCAGGGAGGGCCTGTGAGAGTGTCCTCGCGGTGGCGGTTCGGCTTGAGCCTCCTGAGCATGTCGCCGTAGACCCGTTCGAGGCGGGCGGAAAAGGCATAATGCGTGTCGGTGGATCTGTAATTTTGCATAATATAACCTCAATCAAAAAAATAGGTGCGATAGAGCATAAAGAACGGGAAAACGTAGTCGTTACCGCAGGATCACGGGCTTGGAGGTCAGACGCTGTACTGTTTCCGCGTGCCGACGCATTTCCTCAGCTTCGGGGACGCGCGTTTCAAACGGGGTACTGTCGCCGAGCTGAGTGGATTTTCCCAAGCCGATGCGGTGATAGGGTTGCAGATGCACCTCGTAGACTGCCGAATGGCTCTCGGCAATGCGGGCGATTGCGGCAAAATGCGCCTCGGTATCGTTGCAATCCGGAATGATGGGACATCGCAGAACTGTGGGAATGCCCATGCGCTGTGCCGTTTCGAGATTTTGCAGGATGAGCGCCTGACCGACACCGGTCAGACGGCGATGCGTTTCCTCCCCTGTCGCCTTATAGTCGAGATACAGGGTATCAA
>CABUHM010000272.1:0-2339 GCA_902491355.1 uncultured Eubacteriales bacterium | reverse complement strand
TCGCGTCAGCTTGCGCGAAAGGTCCTGATTTTCGGATTTTGCGCTGTCGCGCTCGGCGGTGACGGTCTTGAGCTGTTCCTCGAGCTTTTCGGCACGATCCAAAAGATCCTCCTGAATGCCCGAATCCTCAAGCACCTGCTTGAGCTTCTTTTGGGTTTCCTCAAGCTCCTTCTCCAGCTCCGCGATTCTGGAATCGGCGGTCTTTTTGTCGTTGTCCGCAGTTTCTGTCAATGATTTGATCTGATCGGTCAGCTTTTGATTATCTTTACTTTTACCGGACGAGCCGACCGACACGACGATGAGCACAACGGTCAGGATCAGAATGACCGCGCCGAGCGCCGACAGCAGGATCAAAAGCTGTTTTGACAAGCGGCCGTTTGAGGGGGAACGCTTCCGAAAGAATTGATTGAACATCGGTTTTCTCCTTATCTGCCGTAAAGACAGCACACAAAGCGGCAGTTGTTGCAAAGACCGATATCCGCCGCGCACGTGCTTTTCGTGCGCGGCGCGATGATACCGCATCAGAAAACTGCCGCCGATGATTTATTTTGTCAGATCGTTATAAAAAATGATCTCGTTCGGCATGTGATAGCCGAGCTTTTCCCGCGCAACGTCTTTAATGTAATCCTCGTCAAACGGACGGTCCAGTTCGTCCTGAATCTGCTCCAATTCACGTTCAATGTCGGATTTCTGCCGTACCAGTTGTGCTTCCTTTTCCTGAAGCGAGGAATATGTAAGCCGCTGTCCGGTAAAGGTGACCACACACAAGACAAAAAATGCCAGAATTGCGAGCTTGGCAAAAAAGTTGAAGCGTTTTTTCTCTTGCGGCATGCAGAAGCCTCCTCTCTTGACGGTGTGACGAAAATCCACCGATACGTCTTTTTGTTTTGATATTTGGGAATGACTGCCCTTTCGCTGTAACGGAAGGTATTAAATATGCTCGAATCCGTGCTGCGCCGATGTCAGCAGGTAACGCGCCCACAGTCGGCACAAAACCGCCTGACGGATACGGCAGAAGCAACGCGCGAGAACCCGTCCGAGCAACCGTCCCAAGCGAATGAAGGGATACAGAAGGATGCGGAACACAAACCCGAATACCCGCCGTACAAAGCGGATGATGGCAGTGGCGCACAGCATCACGAATTTTCCCGCGGTAAAGTACCACAGAAGAAACCCAAGCCCCGTGCCGAGAATGGCGTACCACCGTACCTGCCCGTCGTTGAGGTTGAACAGAAACAGGTTCACGCAGACCGATGCGAACAGCGCATAAAGGATATCCTCGAAGAATATCACCGTGAGCATGCCGCGCCGCAGGACGCGCAGACGGGAGCCGCGCTCCGGACACGGAAAGGCGATCCGCAAAATGCGGAACACGTCATACACACAACCCAGTGCGGCGCCGAGGATCGCGGCGTACGCAAACAGCATGAGCTGTGAGGACTGCGAAAGCGGTGTCATTGACGGCGACGTCCGAATACCGAGCTTTTCTTTTGCACGGTTTCGTCCTCATAGAAAAGACCGTCGATCCGTCCTTCGATCTGAATACTGCCGTGGGATTCCTCAGCGTTCAGGGACAGGATATGTAATTCACAGCCGTCAACATGCAGTTTTCCCTGCGTGGTCTGCAGAGAGACCGTACTGTCGTCAAAGGACAGCACATCCTCCGTCCCGCAGACAGTCAACGACCTCCTGCCGTCGAGATGCAATGTCTGACCGGAATCCTCCGGTCTGCCCGTCATATCCATAACCGTACCTCCGTATCATCTTTTTACAAAAGATATGCACGGACGCGGCATAATATGACGGATCGATCGCATGGGTCAGGAATCGATCATTTCGTACATTTCGGCGGCTTGGTTTTTCAGGGCATTTTCGCGCACCGAGGCGACGCGGAACTGCGCGCGGCGTCCGCCGAAATCCACCTCGATGACATCGCCCTCTTTTACCTCGAGGGACGCGCGTGCGACCCGCCCGTTTACCTGAACGTGACCTGCATCGCAGGCATCGTTGGCGACCGTGCGTCGTTTGATGATACGGGAAACCTTTAAGAATTTATCCAAACGCATATTTTGTTTCTCCGAAGGCTGAGCTCGGGCGCGGCGTCAAACCGACCGTCCCGACGCCGGGATGAACAGATGAATGAAGTTACACCGTTGAAAAAGGACCCGCGCAACACCGTAATGCCGCCGGGACCTTTTTCAATGTGTCGCAGACTTATTTTACAGCCTCTTTCAGAGCCTTAGCGGCAGAGAAAGCGACATACTTGGATGCGGCAATTTTGATGGTTTCGCCGGTAGCGGGGTTTCTACCCTCGCGTGCGGCACGCTCCTTCACTTCAA
>CABUHM010000271.1:0-2359 GCA_902491355.1 uncultured Eubacteriales bacterium | reverse complement strand
CCTTGATAAGCAGGAAGTGGTTGCCGATGTATTCAGTGGAGATCAGGGTCAGGCTGTCGTCCCATTGGGCAGCGGCGGCGCTCTGCATATCCTTGCCCTCGGCAATCATTTTATCGAGGGAGGCGCTGTCAATTTCGGAGGCGCCGAGTACGTAGGAGGAAACATCGGATACCGTGAAGGTCTTTTCGGTGGCTTCGGGGAGGTAGCCCTCGTTGATAAAGTGCTCCTTGATGGTTTCCTCTTCTGCCGCGATGGACAGGGTCACGGTGTCGCCCAGCTTCAGATCGTCCTGACGGTCGAGTTTAACAAATTTTCTGACCCAGCTATCGGCATCGGAGGAATAGTCGATGGATGCGCTTGCATTGGGTGCGATACCGGAGAAGGTCACAGAAATGCCTTCCAGAACGTCCGTTTTGGGCAAATCCCCGATCGCCTTCAAACCGCTCACCGAAACTTCCTTCCGATTAACTGTGAAATCGACATCCAGGATAGCGCGCATGGTGTTGTCCACGTGCAAGCTCAGGGTCAACTTTTCGCCGTTGGAAAGGCGGGTGGTGTCACTGAGGTTTGCGTCAACGATCTGCTGTACCTTCACGTTGCCGCCGTCGAAGAGCATAGCCGCCGCGATCGTCTGCTCCTCGTCCATTTTCTTGAGCTTCTTCTGCAGGCGCTTGGTCAGCTCTTCGTTGATCTTGTCCACGTTGTCGTTGAATTCGATCAATGCCTTGCCGTATCCGTCGTAGCCGTCGAACGTGATGTCGATGCAGTCGTCGAGCTTGTAGGTCTTTGTGCTGTCGCCGCAGGCAGAGAGGACGGTTGCCAGTCCGCTGAGCATGAGGATTGCAAGTACCAGAGATAAAATGCGTTTCATTGTGTTGATTCCTTTCCTGTTTGAGCTGATTTATATTGTTTGCTGCTTTCTGATTGATAAGGGGAACGGAAAATCGGTTTGGTTTTATGTTTTTGCGATTTTTTCAATTTCTGGCGATTTTTTCCGATTTTTTTCGGAAACGGGCGATTTTACGCCTCGATTTCAAAGCTACCCAACACGAAATCGCCGCCGACGATATTCAGCGTGAGGGAGTACGGTATCTGCCAGATCGTGATAATAGTGGGCGTTCCGGCTTCGGCATACCAGTCCTGATGCTCCAGATATTCCTCTTTTGTGATAGCGTAATCGCCGAAGTCATAGTATTCCTCGCTTGCATAAGCGGCGGAATTTGCAGGCTCTGCGGAGGTGTAGTAATAATAATGGAGCAGATATGCGGTACTGCCGACCTTTGTGGGAGAGCCGCGGTATTCGCACCGCTTATCGGCGGAAAATCCGCCGTAGCCCGAGGCGCCGAGATGACGCACCATAATACGGATATTGCCTGCCGCCGCATCGTAGCCAAGCTCAAATACACCGAACGAGCCGTTTTTCGTGGAATCGCGGTAATCCGTTTCGGTCACATTGACCGTTTTGCCCAGAACCCGATTGCACCAACTGTTCCAGTCATCCGTGGACAGGGTGTATGTCAAAAGAACGTCGTACAGCTCCACCGTGCCGCCCACATGTGTGACCGTCCAGCCCGCAGGCAGACAATCGGGATACGGCGTGAAGGTGTCGGTTTCATAGTCCATGCTGTACCATTCGTTCGTGTTCCACGTCTGCCACAGGACGTACAGACCGAGCGCGGAGCCGATACTGTTCGGCTTTCCCGTGACCTCGCGCGTTACGACATCGCGCAGGCAGTTAATCAGGCTGTCGGCGCGGGAATCCAGCCAGCTCAGCTTTGAGGGGCGAACGGTCGCCGCCTGCATGGCACTTTGGCAGACCGTGCAATGCGTGCCGCCGACAGAGCCGTCTGCGGTCAGCGTAGGCGCAACATCTGCATTTGCCGCTTCTGTGTGACCCGTTGCGGGAACGCTCTCCTGCTGTTTTAAGACCTCGCCGCAGGTCGAGCAGTGCTGACCCTCGGTCAGACCCGTCTCGGTGCAGGTCGCCGCACGGGCGGCATCGGTCACGGGGGTGTGCACATGACTGCCATTTGTGTTTCCGCCTGTGCCGTTTCCGTTCGTGCCGTTGCCTCCGTTTACCGAATCGGGGGAAGAGGTATCGCCGTCGGAAGCCGAGGTATCTGCCGTATCGCCGTCCCGCGTGTCCTCGGGATCACCGTCCGACGTTCTGTCTCCGCTCGCCTCGGTCGTTACGTTTTCCGCAACCGAAAAACCCGCCTGCGGGCGGTCGTTTTTCACGAGCGCCGTGATCCCGACGGCGGTGCCCGTCACAAGGCTCAGCGCCGCAACACCCGATAGAATCTTTACAACAAGCGGGAGCGCCGCCAGCTTTGCCGCAAAGCCTGCCGTCCCGCCGACC
>CABUHM010000270.1:0-2361 GCA_902491355.1 uncultured Eubacteriales bacterium | reverse complement strand
CGTTCGGTTAGCTTGGTTATTATACCACTGTCGGGAGGGTTTGTCAAGAGGTTTTCCCATATTTTCCAAAATTATTCGCAAAGTCGGATTTCGCCGATAGTTTTCCGCAAATTCTCTTTCCCGCGTTCATTTTGCCCATGCATCTCATGATTTCCGCGCATTGTGACATACTATAGCAGAGGTGATTTGATGCTGACCGTTTTTTTACGTACCTTATGTATCTATATCGTGCTGACCGGCGTGATGCGGCTCATGGGCAAGCGGCAGATCGGCGAATTACAGCTCTCCGAGCTGATCTGCGCCCTGCTGCTATCGGAAATTGCCACCGCGCCCATTTCCGACCCGCGCATTCCGCTCATCCGTTCCATTGTGCCCATTGCCGCGCTGATCTCGCTGGAGATCATCATAACCTTTATTGCGACGCGCAGCTCCTTCTGCAAAAAGCTGTTTGACGGCACGCCGAGCATCCTCATCAAGAACGGCGAATTACAGCAGGACGAGTTGTCCCGCCTTCGCATGAGCTTAGAAGAGCTTTTGGGCGAGCTACGCCTCAAGGGGGTATCCGACATCGGCGACGTGGAGTACGCCATCATCGAGCAGAACGGAAAGCTGTCCGTATTTGAAAAAGCGGCGCGGGGCAAGGTGCGTCCCGAGGATCTGAAGCTCAAGCCGAAGGAGCACGGCATTTCCCACGCCCTCATCACGGACGGCCACATCAGCGAATACAACCTGACCCTTTTGGGATACCCGCGCACGTGTTTGGAATCGCGTCTGCGGGAATTGAATCTGTCGCCGAATCAGATCTTCCTGTTCGCCGTGGACGACGCGGGACGGGAGACCGTGATCCGACGCAACTGAAGTGGAGGAAAGCATGAAGGCATTTATAACCGCCATGATCCTGCTCGGGCTTTTGCTCGGCGGCATTGCCGCGAACACCGTGACCGCCGTGCGGTACTGCGACGAATTGCGTTCCTATTGTGACAAAATGCCCCCCGAACCGGGCGAGGATGCCGCCGCGATCGCAGGGGAGCTGCACAAATTATGGAACCGCCGTCTTTGGTTTTTCCGTATGTCCATCGACAGCGAGACATTAGACGCCGTAGAGGAATCCCTGGTGCAGTTGAGCGTTGCCGCCGCATGCGACGACGTGTTTGCGTTTCAGTCATCGGTCAGGGGATTCGACAACGGCATCGATGCGGTTCGGCGCTGTGAATTGCCGTGGTAACGTCCGCACTCAACGGAAGGACGTAACGCCGTCCTCAAAATAGATCTGCGTGCGCAGGATGTCGTAATCGGGCACATTGCAGTGTGCGGAAATTGCGCGCGCCACATGCTCCGGATTCAGATAGGACGTGCTTCCCGCGTCGAGAAGCATGGTGACGCGGTTGCCGTCCGTGCGGATACTGCGAATCAGGGGAACGATATTTAATTCCACCTCGCCGCTCTTGGAATGCTTTTTCACCACATACTCGCCGCTGAACAGATCCCGTGCCGCCGACACGTCCTCGCCGAATGTGATGAGATATTCCGCCCAACGGATCTGATTGAATTTACTTTCCGGACGGTACACCTCGTCCACCGTCAGCTCGGCGGTGAGCGCGCGGTTCATACGCTCCCGAATTTCCGACATCGGCATGGATTCGCGCAATTTGACATCCATCTTTTCGCAAACGCTTTCGGTGCCGATGGACAGCGGAAGCGCAAAAACCATTTTCGGGTGCGGATTGAAGCCCTCCGAATACCACACGGGAACGCCCGAGCGGACAAAAACCTTTTTCATGGTTCGCATCAGGTCAAGATGGGAAATGAATTGCAGAGAGCCGGTTTTGCGAAATGAGATTCTTACCGTTTCGGGCACCATGTACAGTTTCCTCCCAATCGATTTGCTCCGCAACCGGAGCATTCTTCTTTGCAGTTCGGGGTTGTTGCGGACAGCTTCGCCTTGTGATACTCGGACAGCAGAAATCTCTTGCTGACGCCGCAGTCGATCATATCCCACGGCAGGATCTCGTTCTCATTCATCGTGCGGTTCGCATAAAAAGCGGGGTCGATGCCGCATGCCGCAAAGCACTCCATCCAACGATCGTAGGAGAAGCATTCGTCCCACCCGTCAAAATGGAACCCCATGCGGTGCGCTTCCGAGAGCACCTTGCCCAGTCGGCGGTCGCCGCGCGCAAACACCGCTTCGATGAAGCTGATCTGCGCGTCGTGATAATGATATCGAATCTTCCGATCCGTGATCTTCGAGCCGAGGTACTTCTGCTTTTCCTTTAATACATCGGTCGGATCCTGTCCCGCCCACTGGAACGGGGTAAAAGGCTTGGGGATAAAGCATGCCACACTGGTGGTTGCCTGCGGCTT
>CABUHM010000269.1:0-2371 GCA_902491355.1 uncultured Eubacteriales bacterium | reverse complement strand
GACCGACGGTGGGAAGCGGCTTGGGTCTTTCCATCGTCCGCACCGTCATGACCCGTCTCGGCGGCACCTACGGCGTTCTCACCCGCCCCGAGGAGGGCAGCACCTTCTGGATCGAGCTTCCCGTCGAGAGGAGCGAGGACGCGGGGGATGCGGGGGATGCGGGGAGTGCGGGGAGTGCGGGGGATACGCGGGGCGCCGCCCCGCGCATCCCTTAGCACCCCGCGTACTCCCCGCGCATCCCCCGCGTACTCCTGTTAGAGCTTCTCGAAGCGGTCGCGGATGGCAAGCAGGAAAGGCTCGGTATCCACCTTTTGCTTGTTTTCCAAGATAGACATGCTGTAAAGATCGCCGGTCATCACACCGTCCTCGATGGTCTGAACGGCGGCGCGCTCCAGCTTGTCCGCAAAGACGCAAAGATCGGGTGTGCCGTCCAGCTCGCCGCGCTTGCGCAGTGCACCCGTCCATGCGAAGAGGGTCGCAATGCTGTTGGTGGAGGTCGCCTCGCCGCGCAGATGCTTGTAATAGTGGCGCTGAACCGTACCGTGCGCCGCTTCATACTCATAAGCGCCGTCCGGAGAAACCAGAACCGAGGTCATCATGCCGAGGCTTCCGTAGGCGGTCGCCACCATATCGCTGAACACGTCGCCGTCGTAGTTCTTGCACGCCCACACGTAACCGCCCTCCGAGCGGATGACGCGCGCCACGGCGTCGTCGATGAGGGTGTAGAAATAGGTAATGCCCGCATCCTCAAACTGCTTGCGGTACTCCGCGTCGTAAATCTCCGCGAAAATGTCCTTAAAGCGGTGGTCATAGGTTTTGGAAATGGTGTCCTTTGCGGCAAACCACAGATCCTTTTTCTGATCCAGTGCAAAGCGGAAACAGCAGTGTGCGAAGGAAGCGATGGAAGCGTCCACGTTGTGAACGCCCTGCACGATGCCGCCCGATTCGCCGAAGGTGTGGATGAGACGGCGCGTCTCCTTCCCTTCCGCATCGGTGCAGACCAATTCACACTTGCTGTGGGCAGGCACACGCATTTCAGTGTTGCGGTAGACATCGCCGTATGCATGACGTGCGATGGTGATGGGCTTGGTCCAGGTGGGAATAAAGGGCTGAATGCCGCGCACGATGATGGGCGTGCGGAACACGGTACCGTCGAGAATGGCTCGGATGGTGCCGTTGGGCGACTTCCACATTTCCTTAAGATGATACTCCTCCACGCGGGCGGCGTTGGGCGTAATGGTGGCGCACTTGACGGCAACGCCGAGGCGCTTGGTCGCCTCCGCGCTGTCCACCGTCACCTGATCGTTCGTCTCGTCGCGGTGAACCAGACCGAGATCGTAATACTCGGTTTTCAGATCGACATACGGCAAAATGAGAATGTCCTTGATCATTTGCCAGATCACGCGGGTCATTTCGTCCCCGTCCATTTCGACGAGGGGCGTTTTCATTTGAATTGTCTCAGCCATTATTCGGTTCCTTCCTTTTTGTGTTAGGGTTTTGGTTCGGAATGATCGGATTCGGGCACGGCCTGCTGTATTGTGTCCTCACCGTCCGCCTTCTGAGGTACGGCGGCACGGTGACGCACGCGGCGGATAAAGGACATGGCAGACTGCATGGTGGCTGTCTCCAGACACTGTGCCTCAAGCGAAGTGAGAATATCCCGTTCGGTTTCACACAAACCGCGCAGGAGGGGCTGTTCCCGTCGGCTCGCCAAGCCCCGCTGGCATAAGCGGTACGCTTCCACGGCGTTTCCGAGCGCATAATAGGTGTAATAGGCGCGGACGCGGTAGGCGGTGATGGAACGGTCGGTACGGAGCGCCGACTCCGATTTGTCGAAATAATACTTCGCCTGCGACGGGTTGTTGTCCAGACAGGCGCGGAAGCACAGCTCATAATAAATGTGCGCCCGCATATCGGCAGGATACCACGGAAGCATGCGCCGCATCAGATACAGAAGGACGTTTGCCTCGTCCTGATTGCCCGCATCGGTCTCCCGCAGATAGCGGTACCAGAGCAGAAGCAGTTCGTTGGTGCCCGGCACACGCTGTGCCGTCCCGTCGTCCGGATCGTCCAAAAAGTCTCCGTCAATCAGGGTATCCTCGGGCGTCTGCTCGCCCGCATCGGGACGAAAGACCAGAATATTGCGCGGACGTGTTCCCGCATAGATTTGACCGCGCACATACCTCAGCCACAAAAGCTGTTCCTGATCGGCGCGCCGCAGGATGAGATTCCAAAAGAGCATGCCGTCCGTGGGGAAATAGCCCGAATAGTACGGGATCATACAGACCACGGCATACAGCACCGACACCCAGACAAAGCACTGCATGGCAATGAGAACGTATTCGTTATGCGGATCGACGATCCAAAGCAC
>CABUHM010000268.1:0-2380 GCA_902491355.1 uncultured Eubacteriales bacterium | reverse complement strand
CCTCACGCGCGCGGCAAGCCGCGCGCGCCCCGACGCGGGGCGCGAAGTCTGTACAGACCCCAAAAATCAGAAAGCGCTCGGGATACCGTCGTTTCGGTATCTCGGGCACTTTCGGCATGTGTAAATTGACCCCATATTTACGTACAATATTGCATTGAGCGGGCTGGCGATCACCGGTCGCCAGCTCTTCATCAATCGATCAGACAAAACCGTCAGAGCTGATGTTTCGGAAGCCTACGCACCAAAACGGACGCCAGCATACCGGTCGCGATGCCGCAAAGCGTACCGAAAAGGACAAGCGCCGGCAACACTGCCGCGATCTGCCGCACGCCGGTCACGGCACACGCCACGGCGACCTGACCGATATTGTGTGCCGCACCGCCTGCAGCACTGAGTCCTGCGCACGAGAACAGATGCGTGCGCTCCAGCGCAAGCATGGTCAAAAGACTGCATGCCGCGCCCCCGATACTGAACAGCAGAGACACGGGATTGCCGAACAGCAAAAACAAGAGCAGGACGCGCGCTACGGAAACGACGACCGCCTGTCCCTTCCCCATTCTCTGCCACGTAAAGAGAACCGCAACATTCGCCAAGCCGCACTTCATGCCCGCTACAGGAAACGACATGGGGATCATGGCTTCCACATATGACAGGATAGCGGCAAGCGCCGTCAGAGCGGCAAGCTGAGCGGCGCGGCGATAACGGATATTCATGGATCGACCTCAATACAGATCACTAAGCGATGCGGGAGACAGACGATCATCTCCCCCGTGTGAGAAACGGCTCCGGTTCGGATGCACTGCCCCTCGGGACAGTCGGCAGACAGAATCTGAGCCGTCTTATTTTGGATGCGGAGCACATTATAGCCGCCGTCGGCGCAATCGATGCGCACCTCACGCTCCTCGTCGAGCGGATAGCGCGCGATTTCCGCGCCGTCCTGCGTCACCGTGACCACAGCGCCGCTTTCCCGTCCGAAAAACCAAATGCCGAGAAACACGGCGCACACCGCGATCAACGCGGCAACCAAAAGCAGATCCGCGCGGGTGAAGATGCGCTTTTCTTCGATTTTCTCAGGCTGGTTCACGGCGACACTTCCCTTCATACCGTCCGATCTCAGGCATTCTGCGGCGCGGCAGGCTCTGCAGGAAGAATGCACCCCACAGGGCATGCAGAGACGCACGCGCGGCATCCGGTACACAGCGCGGGATCAAACACCGCATGATTGTTTTCCACATGCACCGCACCCGACGGACAAGCCTTTTCACACTTTTTACAGCCGATGCACGCTTTCTTGCATTTGGTGCGGGCAACGGCGCCGCGATCAGCATTCGAGCAGGAGACCGCCACGCGCGTCACGGCGGGAACGCGGGCAATGAGATGCTTGGGACATTTTCCCTCACACACGCCGCAACCGGTGCAGAGAGCGCTCTGAACGCGGGCAACGCCGTCCGAGATGCAGATGGCATGGCTCGGACATGCCTTGGCGCAGTCGCCGTAGCCGAGACATCCGTACTCGCATGTGCCATCGCCCGAAAACATCATGTTCGCGGCGGCGCAGGTCGCAATGCCGTGATACTGCATCTTGGGCGCGGTGACGGCACAGCTTCCCTGACAGCGCACCTGTGCCACAAGCTCGACCACGTCCTGAAATTCCACGCCCAGAACCTCGGATATCTGCCGCGAAACGCCGTCGCCGCCCGGGACGCACAGATTGGTCTTGGTATCCTTATTTTCGCTCAGCGCCTTAGCATACTGATCGCATCCGGCAAAGCCGCAGGCACCGCAATTGGCGCCGGGCAGGCATTCCCGAATTTTCTGCGCACGTTCGTCTGTCGGAACGCGCATGAAATGAGACGCCGCCACCAAAACAACGGCGCACAGCAGTCCGATTCCCGTAACTGCCGAAACGGCAAACAGTATTTGTGTCATGCTGACTCCATTCTGCCGCTTTGCCGGCGGCACAAGCAGTGATTCAACCGAAAAATTACGGTTCTTCTTTTCCCTTAACCGAGCATATTCTCCACAATGCCGTCGAATCCGTAAAAGGCAAGAGAAACGATGGACGCGGCTATCAGGGTAACGGGGATCCCGCGAAACGCCTCGGGAACGTCGGCGCGCTCAATGCGCGAGCGCACACCCGCAAACAGCACCATGGCAAGCAGGAAGCCCAGTCCGCACCCGAAAGAGGAGGCTAGGGACTCGACAAAAGAATAACCGTCGCTGATATTGTTGATGGTCACGCCCAAAACGGCGCAGTTTGTGGTGATCAGGGGCAGATAAACGCCCAGGGAACGGTGCAGTGCGGGGATATAGCGCCGAAGGACGATCTCCACAAATTGCACCAGTGCCGCAATGACCAGAATAAAGACGATGGTCTGCA
>CABUHM010000267.1:0-2383 GCA_902491355.1 uncultured Eubacteriales bacterium | reverse complement strand
TGTACGATCAATGGAAGAGCATCTACGGTCTGACCAAGCTCACAAAGGTCGTGGCGGGCGGTGCGACCCGTCAGGAATCCTGCTATCTCGGCTTTACGGCACTGGAGGATCGCGCGGACTATGTCGCCATTCACGACGGCGCGCGCTGTCTTGTCACCGTGCCCATGATCGAGGATACCCTGCGGTGCGCCTATCAGTATGACTGTGCCGCCGCCGCATGCCATGTCAGCGACACCGTGAAGCTGTGCGACGCAAACGGAACGGTGGAATCCACGCCGGACCGTTCCCGTGTGTGGCGGGCGCAGACCCCGCAGATCTTCCGTGCCGATATTTACCGCGCCGTTTCCGCAATGGCGCGTGAGGAAAACATTCCCGTCACCGACGACTGCATGCTCGCCGAGCATTATCACTTCCCTGTTCACATGGTGGACTGCGGAAGCACTAACATCAAAATCACGACATCAGACGATCTCTACTACGCCCGCGCCATTCTGCAAATGCGCGCCGACCGAAAATAGGAGCAGGAGGCAGAAAAAGCATGATTCCGTTTCGCGTGGGTCAGGGCTATGACGTGCACCGTCTCAAGCCCGACAGACCCCTGATACTGGGAGGCGTCCGTATCCCGTATAATTTGGGATTGGACGGTCACTCCGATGCCGATGTTTTGGTGCATGCCGTGATGGACGCCCTGCTCGGCGCGGCGGCGCTCGGCGATATCGGAAAGCATTTTCCGGATACCGATCCGGCCTATCGCGGCGCGGACAGCCTCCGTTTGCTCTCTCACTGCGTTTCTTTGCTGAAAAAAGAAGGTTACGCCATCGTCAATATTGACTGTACGGTGGTGGCACAGAAGCCGAAGCTCGCGCCGCACATCCCGACGATGAAGCAGAATATTGCCCGCGTCTGCGGTCTTGACCCGAGCTGTGTCAATGTGAAGGCGACCACCGAGGAGGGTCTCGGCTTTACGGGACGCGGCGAAGGCATGGCGGCACAGGCTGTGTGCCTCATCTGCCGACAAACACCCGACGATCTATTTTAAACGCCTGCCCGCCGATATGTTCGGTTTCACTTCCTGCGTTTGCCACTTCCTCACTCGGCGGCGCGGGCGGTATCTTTAGTACAGAATATGGGCATATGTGCCGTTTGGTGCGGTTTCACCGAATGCGGCATGTACGAACCCGAAAGGATATTTCCATGTCAGTTATCTTATCCCCATCTCTTCTTGCGGCGGACTTTTCCGCTCTGGCACAGGAGGTCAAGCGTGCCGAGGCGGCGGGTGCGGAGTATCTGCACCTTGACGTGATGGACGGCATTTTCGTGCCGAATATTTCCTTTGGTCCCTGCGTCATCTCGTCCATACGTCCGCACACGCGCGCGGTATTCGACGTACACCTGATGGTGACCGAGCCGGCTCGCTGTCTTCGCGATTACGTTTCGGCGGGGGCAGACATTATCACGGGGCACTATGAAGCCTGCTCCGATCCTGCCGAGACCCTGCGGCGCATCCGTGCGTCGGGCGTGCGCGCCGGACTTTCGGTCAAGCCCGCCACCCCGCCCGAGGCTGTCCGTTCTCTGCTTCCCCTGTGCGATCTGCTTTTGGTGATGTCCGTAGAGCCGGGCTTCGGCGGTCAGAAATATATCCCCGCCTCCACCGAACGCATCCGCACCTTCCGACAGATGATCGACAGTGATGCTCCGCAGTGCCTGCTTGAGGTGGACGGCGGCATCAACGCAGGAAACGTGCGCGAGGTTACAGGCGCAGGCGTGGATGTGATCGTCGCCGGCTCTTCCTTCTTCGGCGCGGACGATTATACCGAGGCGGCGCGCCTTCTGCGAGGCTGAGCGCACTTACCGATATTTCCCGGGAAATACCGCATTCCGCATGTAAAAAACGTCCCACAGGCAACGGCACGATGCCGCATCACGCCTGTGGGACGTTTTTCTCTTCCGCCGCCGTGCTCTTCGCCAAGCGCTGAGAGCACGGCGGCTTTGCAACCGTATAACTACCGATTACACATAACGGGAAATGATCTCGTTCTGACTTTCGGTGTTGAGCTGTACGAACTGAATGGAAAATCCGCCGATGCGGATGATCAAATCGCCGTGACGCTCGGGGTGAATCTGTGCGTCACGCAGATCCTCTGGGTTTGCCGTGGTGATCTGCGCCATCTGCCCGCCGCTTTCAAGATAGGCGCGCAGGACGTTGCCCACGTCGGCGCGGGTCTTATCGTCCGAAAGCATTTTCTGCGTCAGCACCACATTGAGGGTCGTGCCGCCCACGCCCTTGGCAAGCGGGAGCTTGGAGACCGAGTTGAAGAGCGCGGTCACGCCGCAGTGATCGGCGCCGGGACGCGGTCCGATGCTGTTACCGAGCGGCTCGCCT
>CABUHM010000266.1:0-2419 GCA_902491355.1 uncultured Eubacteriales bacterium | reverse complement strand
GCGCACAATGCAAATGATGTGCTTGAGACCATGCTTTTCCGCTTGGCAAGAGGAACGTCTCTGCGCGGTATGCGCGGCATTCTGCCCAAGAGCGGGCATATCATCCGTCCGCTGTGCGACGCGACGCGGGAGGATATTCTGCGTTTTGCACAGGATGAAGGGCTTTCTTTTGTTGAAGATTCCACAAACAACAACACGGATTACACACGCAATTATATCCGACACGAGATCGTACCGCGCCTGTGCAAGGTGCATTCCAACGCCGTCCGAAATGCCGTCCGCACCGCGCATGCCCTGCAAAGGGAGGATGCGTTTTTGGAGGACGCGGCAAGCCGCGCAGACGGAACACACGATCCCGTGTTGACTGCCCGCCGCGCTGTCTCCGCATACTATGAAACCGAAGGACACACCGAGCTGTCCGCCGAGCACATCGAGCGCCTGACCGCGCTGGTGCAGGACGGCGTCACGGGTCAGTGTCTTTCCCTCCCCGGCAACCTCCGCGCACAGAAAACGCCGCGCGGCATCGTCTTTTTGCCCGAGGACAGATGCGAGCCTGTTTCGTTTTCCCTCCCCGTCGCCGAGGGGTTCACGGTTCTGCCGAACGGATGCGCCCTTTTTGTGTCCCGTTCGCCAAAAGATAAGAAAAGCGATACAAATATTTACAAATATTCCATACAAGGCGCGATCAATTCTGCTAAAATATTCGGAGTAATATGCGTCCGCTCCCGCATGGGAAGGGATACAGTCCGATACGGCGGTATGAACCGTCAGGCAAAAAAGCTGATTCAGTCCACACCGTTTCCGCCGTCTGTCCGACAGGCGATCCCCGTGGTGTGCGACGACGACGGCGTGCTCTGGCTTCCGGGCTTCCCTGCCTGCGACCGCGCGGCAGACCATCCCGATCTTTTTTTCACCCTGTACTGTAAGGGTGAGCGGGAATGGATTATTTGATCGCAAACCCGCCCATCCGTTTTTTCGACTTTTTTTTGCACGCAACAGAAAGGAAGTTACCCCAACACTATGGCAGATAGGACCGCATTGCATCAAGACATCGACCATATTTTGGTCAGCGAGGAAGAAGTGGATCGTATCGTCCGCAGCATCGCCGCAAAAATCGACAGCGATTACCGCGACAGTTCCAAAAAGCTCCTGCTTCTCTGCATCCTCAAAGGCTCGGTCGTTTTCATGGGTGAGTTGATGAAACGGATTACCGTTCCCGTGGAAATTGATTTTATGAAGGTATCATCCTACGGCTCGGATACAAAAACCTCAGGTTCGGTCAACATTATTCTGGATCTGCACCGCAAGGATCTTTCCAACTGCGATATTTTAATTATCGAGGATATTGTGGACAGCGGCAGAACGCTTTCGTATCTGGTCAACTATCTCACGCTCAAGGGCGCAGCAAGTGTGCGCACCTGCACGCTTCTGGACAAGCCGAGCCGCCGCGAGGTGGATTTCACACCCGACTACACGGGCGCTGTGATTCCGGACGAATTCGTGGTAGGCTACGGTCTGGATTATGACGAGGCATATCGGGCGCTTCCGTATGTGGGCGTGCTCAAATCCTCGGTCTACAGCAAATAAAACCGTAGGCGTTTGTATATAATAGGTAGAAACGCCGTTTGATATCCCGCGCATCCCAACCAACTGACACATTCGGGGGTTTTTCATGAAAAGTAATCTCAAAGTCATTGTATTTTACGTTCTTCTGATCGGTGTCATACTGTTTGCGGTATCCTCTCTGTACGGTTCGTATTCCAACACCGAATTGCAGTACAGCGATATCCGCAATTTGTTTGAATCGGAGCAGGTCAAGAGCTTCCGTGTGGATACCGATTCGGTTCTGACCGTCGTAAAGCAGGATAATACCACTGTGAAATACCAGTTGGCGAATTATTTGGACTTTAAGGACGAATTCAACGACCTCATCGTGGAACAGTCCAAAAAGGGCATCATCGAATCGTATGACTATCCGCAACCCAAGGCAACACCTATTTGGGTGAGCTTTTTGCCGTACCTCGTAATTATCGTGCTCTTTATCGCGTTCTGGATCTTCATGGTGCGTCAGACCACGGGAAAGGGCGGCAAGATCGCCTCCTTCGGCAAGGCTCGCGCCAAGCTGGGTACAGATGAAAAGAAAAAAGTCCTCTTCCGCGACGTTGCGGGTGCGGACGAGGAAAAGAACGAGCTTTTGGAAATTGTGGAATTTCTGCGCAACCCCACGAAATTCAATAAACTGGGCGCACGCATTCCTCACGGCGTCCTGTTAGTAGGCCCTCCCGGTACCGGTAAGACCCTTTTGGCAAAGGCGGTCGCGGGAGAAGCAGGCGTTCCCTTCTATTCCATCTCCGGCTCCGACTTTGTGGAAATGTACGTCGGCGTGGGCGCTTCCCGTGTGCGCGATCTGTTTGACACG
>CABUHM010000265.1:0-2432 GCA_902491355.1 uncultured Eubacteriales bacterium | reverse complement strand
ACACACAGCTGAAACACAAACGCATTTCATATAAGGTCAACAATCCGCAAGACAGGATGCCACGCAACATAACATACACAAAAAGAACCGTATGCAGGACGCATTGTCGTGCATACGGTTCTTTTTGCTGTCAACAAGCTCGGAGGAGCATGTTCTGCAACATGACCTCGCGCTTTACCGCGCCAAGAAGCGGGTGAGAAATTCGCGGGTGCGGGGGCTTTGGGGATGCTCAAAGATATCCTTGGGCGCACCCTGCTCGCAGACCAGACCGTCCGCCATAAAGACGACATCGGTGGAAACGTCACGCGCGAACGCCATCTCATGGGTCACAACGATCATGGTCAGCCCTTCGTGCGCCAGACTGCACATGACATCCAGCACCTCGCCCACCATCTGCGGGTCGAGCGCACTGGTCGGCTCGTCAAACAGAAGCGCCTCCGGCTCCATGGCCAGAGCGCGTGCAATGGCGACGCGCTGTTTCTGACCGCCCGAAAGCTGTGCGGGTCTTGCGTTGATATACGGCGCCATGCCCACCTTTTCAAGATAGTGCATTGCGACATCGGTGGCTTCCTTGCGGTTGCGCTTCAGTGCGGTAATCTGTCCGACGACGCAGTTCTCGAGAGCCGACATATTATGGAAAAGGTTGAAGCTCTGAAACACCATGCCCACCCTGGTGCGATAGCGGGACAGATTGAATTTCTCGTCCATGATATCCTGCCCGTGAAAGAGGATCTGACCCGAGGTCGGTGTCTCAAGCAGGTTGATGCAACGGAGCGTGGTGCTCTTTCCCGAGCCGGAAGCGCCGATGATGCTGAGAACCTCGCCCTTGCGGACACTCAAATTGATATCGCGCAGGACTGCGTTATCGCCGAATTGCTTTTGAAGATGAACCAGTTCAATTACGGATTCCGACATCGCTCAGTCCTCCTTTTTTACGGTAATCTCGGCTTCGCTGTCGCTCTGAGAACCGAAAATTGTGTAAGAATCACTGCCGTTGAGCTTCTTTTCCGCAAAACGGAGCAGGCGGGTCACGGTGAACGTGAGAATGAAATATGCCACGCAGACCACCAGATAGGTCTGGAAGGTTTGGAAATTCTGACGCTTGATGATGCCCGCAAAGTAGTACAGCTCGGTCACACCGATGACGTTCAGCACCGAGGTATCCTTAATGTTGATTACGAATTCGTTACTGACCGAAGGAAGGATATTGCGCATGACCTGCGGGATCACCACGCGAAGCATGGTCTGCGGGTGGGTCATACCGATGGACATAGCACCCTCAAACTGACCGCGGTCAATGGAAATGATGCCGCCGCGCACGATCTCCGCCATATATGCGCCCGTGTTGATGGAAACAATGAGGATACCCGACGGAATCAGGGGAAGCGTGTTTCCGCCCGAGGCGAAAGCATAGCCCCAATAAATGACCATGGATTGCACCATCATAGGCGTGCCGCGGAATACTTCAATGTAGACGGCGATGATGCCGTTTACGATTTTATGCAAAACACGCAGTACCACGTTCTTGGAATAAGGTGCCGTGCGGATCACACCGGTCAAAAGACCGATGAGCAGACCCGCAACCGTGCCCACAAGAGCGATCAGCATGGTATAGCCGATACCCTTAAGCAAATAAGGATAATATTCAACTACGATATCAATGACGTCTTTGAAAAAACTCATATTTACTCCGTTTGTTTACGATAATGGATCACGTCTGATCGACGGCGATCACTTCTTGATGATAATAACGAGATTGGACTCGTAATAGGTCTGCGTGAAGTCGATCTCCTCCTGACGCTCAACCGTGGGGCTCATGCCGGCGCAGATGGCGTCAATGGCGGAGGACTGCACAGCGGGAACCAGAGAATCCCATTCCATGGAGTAGATCTCAAGCTCCATACCGAGCTTGTTGGCAACATACTGTGCAATGTGCACGTCGTAGCCGTTGGCATACAGACCTTCCTTGCCCTCGCCCGATATCGGTACACAGCCGTTGCCGTTATTGGAGGCTTCGGTCCAGTTGTAGGGTCTGTAAGCGCACTCCATACCGACTCTCAGAGTACCGTTAGTCTCAGTGGGCTTCTCGGAACTGAGGGTGAATTCCTCCACGGTGCCGCCGTTTGCGATGGTCACAATCTGCTCCATGAGTGCCGACTTCTGCTCCTCCGTGATCTCGGAAAGCACTGCGTTGATCCGATCCAGAAGGTCAGAGCCTTTCTTCAAACCGATTGCGATGCCCACATCTGCGGCAGTTGCGGTGAATCCCGTGTCGTTGTTCTTGAGTGCAATGTAGGTCAGGGTATCGTCGTTGCGGCACTCTGCAAGTGCGGTAGGCTCCTCAGCCACATAGCCGTCGATGGCGCCGCTCTTGAGGGCGGTCAGAAGATCGGCAAATTCGGGATAGGTGGACGCCTGAACACTCTCGATCT
>CABUHM010000264.1:0-2437 GCA_902491355.1 uncultured Eubacteriales bacterium | reverse complement strand
CCGACCTTACCGCCCTTTGCATAGGGAGCAAGCAGATCGATGACCTTGATACCGGTTTCCAGAATTTCCTCCGTCGTACTGCGCTCCTCAAAGCCGGGCGCGGGACGGTAGATGGGACGGCGCTCTCCCGCCTTGACGGGATCGCCGCCGTCAATGGGCTGTCCCAACACGTTGAACAGACGTCCGAGCACCGGTTCGCCCACCGGTACGGTGATCGGCGCGCCCGTGTCGGTCACGTCCATGTCGCGGTACAGACCGTCGCTGGAATCCAGCATGATACAGCGAACCACATCGTCGCCCAAGTGCTGTGCGACCTCCATGACCCTGTCCCGACCGTCAAGCTGTACGGTCAGTGCATGGCGGATGGACGGCAGGGCGGCATGCGGGAAGCGCACGTCCACCACAGGACCGGAAATCTGTATAATTGTTCCGATATTCATGATTCTTCTCCATTCCGTCGCCGCATGCGCCCCTCCTGTCTGCCGTGCTCGGGCAGGGAAGGACATGGGGCAACGCGGGTATTTGCATTTTGTCTCGGTCGGGAGCGGTTCGCATAACAGACCGCTTTTACACGGTGCGCGGCGGATCGCGTTTATTGCCCGTTCTTCGACGCGTTTTCGGTGGTGGCTTGCGCGGCATGCTTGCGGCGCAGTGCCCGCGCACCGGCGGATACCTCGGTGATCTCGCGCGTGATCGCCGCCTGACGCACACTGTTATACTGCACCGAAAGCTCGCGGAGCATTTCGTCCGCGTTCCGTCCGGCATTGTCCATGGCGGTCATGCGGGCGTGCTGTTCACTGCAGAAGCTGTCGATGAGAGAGCTGTAGATAAAGCCTGTCAGGTAGCTTGGCACGATGTTGTTAAGCACGGTGTTGGGGTCGGGCCAGAACTCGAACTGCTCGTTCTGCCCCTCGCTGCGGTCGCCGCCCGAAAAGCGGCTGCTGTCCAGCGGCAGGAGGCAGTTGGTCTTGCATTCGTGGGTCATGCCGCTCTTATAGTCGGTGTATATGATATGAATTTCGTCCAGCTCGCCAGAGCGGAAGCGCTCTAACATTTCCGCGCAGATGCACTGTGCCGTCAGGACGGTCGGCTTTTCGCAGGAGTAGTAGAAATCCTCGCACAGGGATGACTTGCGGTGACGGAAATACTGTCTGCCGTATTCGCCCACCACAAACAGGGTGGTCTGCGGATGCATTTCGAGAAAGCGCTCGGTCATGTTGATTACGTCGTGGTTATAAGAGCCTGCCAGACCGCGATCCGCCGTCACCACAAGGACGCCGCTTCGGTTCGCCGTGTCGGTGCGGTGCATGAAATACGGATTCCGAATCTCCGGAATACAGCGGAACACATGTCCGATCTCTTCCTTGAGCGCGCGGAAATAGGGCTTTGTCTGCTCCACCTCGCGCATGGCACGGCGCATTTTGATGGAGGAGATCATATACATGGCACCGGTCACCTTTTTGGTGTCGCGGATGCTGTTGATACGCGATTTTATTTCCTGCGGATCTGCCATGATGCCGCCTCCTGTCTCTGAATTCGGGAAATGCCCTTATTTTGCCTCAATGATGCTCTTCGCCTCGGATGTGGTGAGGAAGGCGCGCGCGCCTTCCAGTATCTTTTCGTGCAGCTCGTCGGTGAGCACGCGGTCGCGGTCGATCTCAACGCACAGCGTCCCGCGCTCCCGCTCGAAGAAGGCAAGCATTTCACGCTGAAAATCCTTTACGCGCTTCACGGGCACCGAGGTGAACAGGCGCGCCTGTGCCACAAGCAGGGTGATGACCTGCTCGTGCAGAACCATGGCACTGTACTGTGGCTGACGCAGAAGCTGCATCAGTCCCTGACCGTATTTGAGGGAGAGCTTGGTCTCCTCGTCCAGATCGGACGAGAACTGGGTGAACACTTCCATCTCGCGGTACTGCGCCAGATCGAGACGCACCGTACCCACGGACTTCTTCATGATCTTGGTCTGTGCGGCGCCGCCCACACGGGACACCGAAAGTCCCACGTTGACGGCAGGACGCTGACCCGCGAAGAACAGTTCGCTTTCCAGGAAGATCTGACCGTCCGTGATGGAAATGATGTTGGTGGGGATGTATGCGGATACATCGCCCGCCTGGGTCTCCACGATGGGGAGTGCGGTCATGGAGCCGCCGCCGAGCGTATCGGAAAGCTGTGCGGAGCGCTCGAGCAGACGGGAGTGCAGATAGAATACGTCGCCGGGGTAGGCTTCGCGTCCGGGAGAGCGTTCCAGAAGCAGGCTCAGCGTGCGGTATGCTACGGCATGCTTGGAGAGATCGTCATAGACGATGAGCACGTCTCTGCCGCGGTACATGAAGTATTCCGCCACCGCACAGCCTGCATAGGGTGCGATATATTGCAGGGAAGCGGGATCGGATGCGGGGGAGCAGACCACCACGGTGTATTCCATGGCGTCATG
>CABUHM010000263.1:0-2438 GCA_902491355.1 uncultured Eubacteriales bacterium | reverse complement strand
GTGTTCACCCTGCTCGGCACCCGTCTCATCGGTGAGAACCGTCTGTGGTATCTGGTTTTGACCTGTGTGGTCAAGGGCTTGGTGCTGGTCTGGAATTATGCAGGCAGAAAGATCTTTGTGTATTCCGGTCACTGATAAGAACCCGTAAAACAAGGCGACATACGCAGAAATATAATGATGTAATTCAGATGAAATGAGGACTGTAAAATGGAACAGGCACAAAAAACCGCAATTATCATCGGTGCAGGTCCTGCCGGTCTGACCGCCGCATACCGTCTCCTGACCGAGACCGATGTCAAGCCCGTGATCTTAGAGGAAAGCGATATGATCGGCGGCATTTCCCGCACGGTCTCCTATCACGGAAACCGCATGGATATCGGCGGACACCGCTTCTTCTCCAAGGACGACGAGGTAAATGCGCTGTGGTCGCACATCATGCCGACGCAGGGCAAGCCGTCCATGGACGATGCCCTCTTGGGACGTGAAAAGCCCTTGGTTGCCGGCGGTCCCGACCCCGAGCAGACCGAGCGCGTCATGCTCATCCGTGACCGCGTGTCCCGCATTTACTTCCTCAAAAAGTTCTTCTCTTATCCCATCTCCATGAGCGCCGAGACCTTCCGGAACATGGGCTTCAAAAATACCATGCGCGCAGGCTTCGGCTACCTTGCCTCCTGCGTGCACAAACTGCCCGAGGACAATTTGGCAAATTTCTATATCAACCGCTTCGGCAAGCCTCTGTACGAAATGTTCTTTGAGGACTACACCACAAAGCTGTGGGGCGTTGACCCCAAGGAGCTGTCCGCCGACTGGGGCGCACAGCGCGTGAAGGGTCTGTCCCTGTGGAAGGCTGTTGCGGATGCCGTGACCAAGCCCTTCCGCCGCAAGGACGCAAAGGTGGAGACCTCCCTCATCGAGCAGTATGTATACCCGAAGCGCGGTCCCGGTCAGCTCTGGGAGGAGCTGGCGCGCGAGGTGGTCTCGCTGGGCGGTGCGTTGCGCATGAACGCTCCCGTCCGCACTCTTCAAACCGACGGTAGCCGCATCACCTCTGTCACCTTAGAGGACGGCACCGTGGTATCAGGCGATTATTTCATCTCCACCATGCCCATCAAGGATCTGATCGCCGGCATGGGCAAGGACGCCGTTCCCGAAAAGGTCTACAATACCGCCGTCGCACTGCCGTACCGCGATTTCATCACCGTGGGTCTTTTGGTCAACCGTCTGCAGATCCAGAACAAGACCAAGGCAAAGACCCTCTCCGATATCGTTCCGGACTGCTGGATCTACATTCAGGAGCGCGACGTCAAGCTGGGACGTCTCCAGATCTTCAATAACTGGTCGCCGTACATGGTGGAGGATCCCGTGAACACCGTGTGGGTGGGCATGGAATACTTCTGCTCCGAGGGCGACGAACTTTGGGAAATGTCGGATGAAAAGTTCATCGAGTTCGCCAAGACCGAGTTGGAGAGCATCGGCATCATCCGCCGCGAGGACGTCCTCGACGCCACCCGCGTCAAGGTGAAAAAGGCATATCCCGCCTACTTCGGCGCATATGAGCATTTCGACGACGTGAAGCAGTATCTGGACTCCTTCGACAACCTGTTCTGCATCGGACGGAACGGTCAGCACAGATATAACAACATGGATCATTCCATGGTCACCGCATTCGAGGCGGTCAAGTGCATCAAGAACGGCTCCACTGACCGCACGGGCGTGTGGAACGTCAACACCGAAAAGGAATATCACGAGGAAAAGCAAGGCTCGTGACGGGAAAACGGCGAACCGCCTTCTCTTCCCCTCCCCCGAACACACCCAAGCCCCGCAGGCTTGCAAGCATCGATTTTCCGAGATCTTAAGAAAGGAAGCCTCTGCCCTGAATTCGGCAGAGGCTGCGGTTTACACACGCATGAACGACGAGAGCACCGCTGCAGTCAATCTTCCCGTTCCGTACAGACGCCGACATGACGGCGTCCTGTTCCGTCGGATCCTGCCCATTCTGCTTTTGGCACTGGGTGCAGGGACGGTTCTGTACTATATCATCTTCCCCGCGCAGGGCTATATGACGGGAGACTCCATGGACTCCCTCCGTTGGGCACAGGCAAGTGTGGACAGCGGACGGCTGGTCTCTCCGGACTTTTCCTATGCCGCTGTCCTTCCCTTCGGCGGAAACCTGATCATGGCGCCCTTTGTGGCAATCTTCGGCTATTCCACAGCCGCGCAGATCGCGGGCATGTGCGTATTTGCCGTAGCGCTGATTGCCGCCATGTTCTATCTGGCGCGCGGCATCGGACTGAGCCGCTTCGCATCGTCGGGCTTTGTGACCGTGTGCGTCCTCATCCTTTCGCTCAGCCCCAAGCTCCGCGAGATCATGTGGGAGCATATCTTCTATTATAACCTCGGCATCCTCTTCTTCTGCATCGGTTTCGGACTTGCCGTCC
>CABUHM010000262.1:0-2441 GCA_902491355.1 uncultured Eubacteriales bacterium | reverse complement strand
GAAAAATCAGGGTGATATAGCCCAGCACGGCGCGGAAAAATGCGCTCACCGTCCCGTTGAACCAATCGGCGAACGTGGGATTTACGCATATGATCGCGTGGAGAATGCCGCAGAGTGCGCACAGACCCAGCGCAATCTCGGCAAACAGAGGCAGTGCAGAGTGAATTGCGCGCAGTATTTTTTTCAGCTTCATCATATCATCCCCCGATTCGTCCTGATCCATGCTTATTATAACCCAAATGTGCGGAAAATGCAAGGGAGCATGTATGATTTCGGGAGTTGTCTCATAAATTGTGGTAAACAAAACGGACGGAGGTAATGAATTTCATGAAACGCGCAATTTTGCTCCTTGTGAGCATTGCTTTGCTGATGGCGGGCACCGTGATTTCCGTTTCGGCGGACAATGCCGCACAGATATCGCCCGCATTGCAGATACTGTCAAAGCAGATACGGCTGAAAAAGACCTCGCTCTCTCCGGCTGACGTCACATTTTCCGCCGACGATTTCGACCGTGCGACCGGACTGCGGGTGTCCGAGGTTCGTATCACTTCCCTGCCTCCCACGACCGAGGGAACATTGGCTGTGGGCACGGTGGCGGTGATGCGGGATCAGGTGATCTCCCGCAGAGAACTGGGCGAGCTTCGCTTCATCGCCATGAACGGCGTGACCGATTCCCGCTTCACGTTTCAGTGCGACGCCATGCTGTGTGCCGAGGATCTGGAATGCGAAATGTTCCTGCTGACATCGCAGAATCAGGCGCCTACCGGTGCGTTCCTGTCCGAACCGTATATCACCTGCTCCACCTACGGCGGCATGACCTACTACGGCAGACTACATGCGGACGATGCGGAATCCGATCCGCTTTCCTATGAGATCGTGAACCGACCTCAGCACGGCACGGTACGCCTGAAAAATGTGGAAACGGGTGAATACAGCTATTCGCCCGTCAGCGGCTTTGACGGAAGCGACTCCTTTACATACCGCGCAACAGACCGTTACGGAAATAGTTCTGAGGAAATTCGCGTGACCGTTCATGTGGCAAAGGACGACGCAGGCATCGTCTTCTCCGATATGGAGAACCATCCCGCGTTGCCTGCAGCCGTTACCTTGGTTCGGAGCGGCATCATGACGGGCGATCTGCAAAACGGTCAGGTGAAATTCTCGCCCGACGGTACCGTTTCGCGCGCCGAATTCTGCGCCATGGCGATGAAGGCGGCGGGCTACACCGTGATCGGATACCGCGTGACACCGTATGCGGACGATGCATCCATTCCCACGTCGTGCCGCGGCTATGTCTGCGCCGCAGTCGAAAAGGGCTTTTTGACGGTCGCAGACGGCGAACGGGTGAATTTTGAGCCGGAACGCGCCGTCACACGCGCGGAGGCGGCAATGATGTTGCGGCAGTTCGGACTTTTGCATGCCGCCACGGTTCATGCGGTGTACGCCGATCAGTCCGAGGCGCCGGACGGCTCGCTTGAAAGCCTGTATGCCATGCACGAATTGGGTGCGGTTACGGGCTTCGGCGATTCCTTGCTCGAGCCGAATGCCGCGCTCACACGGGCACAGTGCGCCACCATTTTGTCGTATGTGATGAAATAATGCGGCGGAACGCTTGACAAGTGCAGAAAATGGAATTATAATGAAAGGCGTTGAATGAATGCTAACGGAGGCTTAAAATGTACTATACCATAAATATCGCAGGCTTGGAGAGAAATCTCCCGCTGTGCCCGCTCAACGAGAATCTTTACATCGGCGCATTTGTTATCTTCGGCGACGTGGAGCTGACGACTGCCGCCGCCGAGGCACTGCTGAAAAGGGTTCCGGAGTACGATTATCTCATCACTGCCGAGTCCAAGGGAATCCCGCTGGCGCACGAAATGGCGCGTCTGCGCGGCGACGATTACTATTTCCTTGCGCGCAAAATGCCGAAGCTCTACATGACTTCTGTGTTTGATGTCAAGGTGAATTCCATCACCACCGCAAAGGAACAGCATCTGTATCTCGACGGCGTCGATGCGGAACGTATGAAGGGCAAACGCATCCTGATCGTGGACGACGTCATTTCCACGGGTGAATCTCTGCGCGCGCTCGAAACATTGGTCAATGAGGCGGGCGGAAATATCGTGGGACGCTGTGCCATCCTTGCCGAGGGCGATGCGACCAAGCGCGACGATCTGATCTATCTCCAAAAGCTCCCGCTGTTCAATGCCAAGGGCGAACCCATCGACTGAGTACAGATACCGCACGGCTCTGCCCTCTCCCACATCGGAGACGGCAGACACGTGCCGCGACCCGACCGACTGCGGTGATCCGATCGACGACAGACGGGGATTTGTAACAAAATTTCCGTTTTCCATTGACAATGCGCCCCTGATTTGCTATAATAGCAGAGTCAGGGGCCATTAGCTCAGTTGGTTAGAGCTACCGGCTCATAACCGGTT
>CABUHM010000261.1:0-2492 GCA_902491355.1 uncultured Eubacteriales bacterium | reverse complement strand
GCAAATTCTTTTCTTAGTTCTTTCACAGTTTTATCCTTCCAAGGCATTTTTCGTCCTCCGTTTGTTGACGTTTTTTGCCTTTATTATACCATAAAACTGTATACAATCTCCTTGCACAACCTGTATACTATCTTACTACACTGTACACACCGGTCGCCCGCCGAAAAACGATCGTATTGCACATGCCATCGAACGGTTCGCAAGCGTCACCGTGAGGGAATCGTGATTTTGTTTGCACGGTGGATGAGAAACGGGCGACCACTGGTCGCCCCTACAAAATCGGGGTAAAATCGGTACGCAAAGGTGATATGTGAATCACTCAAAAATGCGCCTGCTTTTCGACCTATTCGCTTATTCCGTTGCAGTACCATGTTATGCCTGAAATTTTAAGCAAGCGATTCTCACACGCAACAACGCCTTTACATGCGGCGTATTTTCCTTTCGTGAATGAGATTTCGATGATATGTTTTCAGCCTTTACATTGTACTTGGTTCCCGTCTCTCCTAAGTTTGGCTTTTCTCAGTTCTCGGTGTCAAGACCGTGATACGCTCTCACTACGGTGCGGACTTCTTCGGAAAAATCCGCCAAATCTGTCAATCCCAAAGCGTTTTTGTATGACAGTTCCAGATTATTTTCAAAATTGGTCATCATTTTTTGGAACATGACGTCCTGAAATTGTTCGGGGATCGTGACTCCGTAATCTGCGAGAACCTGTCTGCATTCTTCCTCGCTGAGGGAAGACAGTAGCGGCTTTTCTTCCGGTTCCGTTGTGCCGCCGTGGCAGGCGGAGAGCATAAGAAGTGACAAGAGGATAAGGAAAACCGAAACGAAAATTCGACAGTCGTAACGCATGATGATACCTCATTTCGTAATGATAAGAATAGGGAGAATGAAAAACGGTATGAAAAAAGCGCATAAGCCGACGTGGAAGCCGTCCGACTTATGCGCTGAAACGATTGATTTTGAGTTGTCCCCTCCATAACCGGAAGCCACACTCAAACCGTGTGCGCAAAGAGTCGGACTGCAGGGCAGAAAAACGAAGCATCGCGATACCTCCTGTTATGTTGATGCACGGACAGCCGATACTATCCGCAAGCCTATTGTAATACGTTTTCTGATGAAAAGCAACAATCTCAAAAAACAAACGTAAATCATTCATGAATTTGCGCAAAAATGCAACAAGGGGCTGTCCGTGGCGGACAGCCCCTGTTTTACAGTGTGTTGCGGAATCACTCAGCGTCGTCGTTCTCGTCCTCGTCTGCGTTCTCCAGAAGAGCGCGCATGGAGAGGGAGATCTTCTTTGCCTCGGTATCGATGTCAATGATCTTGGCATCAACGATCTGACCAAGCTCGAGAACGTCTGCGGGCTTGGAGATCTTGCGATCCACGATCTGAGAAATGTGGATCAGACCGTCCGCGCCGGGGATGATCTCGGCGAAAGCGCCGAAGGGCATCATGCTGACGATTCTGCAGGAAACCACGTCGCCGATGTGGTACTGGCTGACGAACAGGTTCCAGGGATTGGTCTCCTCGGTCTTGTATCCGAGAGAAATGCGCTTTTTCTCACGGTCGAAGCCCTTGACATACACAGTGATGGTGTCGCCCACGGAAACAACCTCGGAGGGGTTGTGAATCCGCTTCCAGGACAGCTCAGAGGTATGTACCATACCGTCAACGCCGCCCAGATCGACAAACGCGCCGTAGCTGGTGAGGGACTTCACCACGCCGGTGTACTGCTTGCCCTCCTCGATGTTATCCCAAACCTCGGCTTCCTTTGCCTTACGCTCCTCGTTCTTGACCACACGGATGGAAGCAACAGCGCGGTGACGCTGTTCGTTGAGATCAATGATCTTCACACGCTGGGTCGTGCCGACCAGTGCGGAGAGATCCGCATTCTTGGGCAGACCGCTGTGGGAAGCGGGGATGAACAGGCGGGTTCCGTTCACGTTGATGATCAGACCGCCCTTAACGGCATCGGTGATCTTGCCTTCGAGAATTTCGCCTGCCTCGTTGGCGGCGACAATGTTTCTCCAGTTCAGAACCGATTCAATGCGCTTGCGGGAAAGGGTTGCGACACCGTCGAGATCGCTGACCTTGCAGACGATGCACTCGATCTCGTCGCCGACCTTGTAAGAATCCTCAACCTTAAAGCCAGGCTTATCGGACATTTCATCCATGGGGATGATGCCGGTAACTTTCGTTCCCAAGTCAACATGGACTTCGTTCGGTGTGATCGAAGTGATGGTTCCGGTTACGGTCTCTCCTGTATATAAAGTTTTGAAAGAGTTTTCAAGCATTTCCGCAAAATTTTCTGCGTTTTGGATTTCTGCGCTCATTTTTTGTTTAACCTCCTGAATTATAGCGCCCGGTGTGGAAGCACCGGCCGTAATGCCCACCTTCATGTCCGGTGACAGACGGCAATGCGGAAGATCGTCCGCGTTTTCCACCAATACGGTTCGATCAAGGTTCTGCTTTGCCACGCGGTACAGCTT
>CABUHM010000260.1:0-2537 GCA_902491355.1 uncultured Eubacteriales bacterium | reverse complement strand
CGTCTCCTGCTGTCTCATTTTTGCCGTGAATCTGGCAAACGTGACCGCCGATACGGTGGAATCCCTGTACCGCATTTTTTACGCCTACTACGACACGCCCACTGCGCGCGAGATCCTCTCCATGGTGCTCTCCTATCTGCGCGTGCTTGTGTTTGCGGCGGCGGGCAGTCTCCTTGCGCAATTGCAGGCGCAGAAAGCCGTGGACCAAAAGCCCAAAGCACCGACCGAGCCTGTGCAGAATGTCTGAGCGCCGAACCGCTTGCCGCATTATAAGACCCGCATTTTGACCGTGAGGTGGTGATTTTTCATGCCGAAAGAATATCATACCAAACAGCGCGACCGCGTTCTCCGATGCCTTCAGGCACAGGGAGATCGCCATCTGACCGCCGCACAGGTCACGGATATGCTCCGCCAAAGCGACGGTGCAGTGGGTCCCGCAACGGTATATCGGCATCTGGAGCGACTGGTGCAAAACGGGACTGTCCGCAAATACGTCACCGGACAAGGCTCACCTGCCTGTTATCAGTATGTCGGGGACGCGCCGTGCGGAAACCACTTCCACATGCGCTGTGTTTCGTGCGGGCGGCTCTTCCATCTGGACTGTCATGCACTGCGCGACATCGCAGACCATATTCGGGCACATCACGATTTTGAAATAGACCCCACAAAAACGGTCTTTTACGGAACCTGCTCCCAATGTGCGGAAAAGGCTCGCCGTGACCGCGATCATGAAGGGACAGAAACGAAAGAACATGAAACTGAAAACGGCTGAAATTCTCTGTGTGGGAACAGAACTGCTCATCGGCGACATCGTCAACACGAACGCCGCTTTTCTTTCGGGCAGACTGGCGGAAATGGGAATTGCACAGTATCACCAATCGGTGGTGGGCGACAACGAAGAACGCTTAGAGGAAGCGGTGCAAACGGCGATCGGTCGCTGTGACCTTCTTATCCTGACGGGCGGTTTGGGCCCCACCTATGACGATATGACAAAACGGGCGGTGGCGCGCGCACTGGGGCTTGACTGCATCGCCGACGACAACTGCACCCGCCACGTGCAGGCATACTGCGCCCGCCGCGGCACCGAATTCCGCGCATGCGACCGGAATCAGTGTCTTTTGCCGCGCGGCGCGTTTTCTTTTTGCAACCGTTGGGGCAGTGCCAACGGCGTGGGACTGGTTCTGCCGTCCGTACAGAAGATCGTGGTCATGCTCCCCGGTCCCCCGCGTGAGACCCGCCCCATGTTCGACACCGAGGTGCGTCCGTACCTCGAGCAATTCACGGACGGCGTGATCGTCAGCCGCAATCTGAACCTTGCGGGCATCGGAGAACCGGCGGTCGAGGAACTGCTCTCCGCACAGATGCGTGCCGCCGTGAACCCCTCCATCGCCCCCTACTGCACCGAGGGCGAGGTGCGTCTGCGCGTTTCCGCACGTGCCGACACCCGCGAGGCAGGCGAGCGCATGTGCGACCGCACGGTCAAGGAGCTGCTTGCCACCGAGATCGGCAAATATGTCTACGGCGTGGACACGGGACTGGCGCAGGCAACGGTCACGGAGCTGAACCGACGCGGATGGCACATCGCCACGGCGGAATCCTGCACGGGCGGTCTGATCTCCGCCATGCTCACAGCCGTGCCCGGCGCTTCCCGCGTGCTGGAAGGCTCTTTTGTCACCTATGCCGACCGCACCAAGCAATGCCTGCTCGGCGTCTCCCCCGAGACTATCGCACGGCATACCGCTGTTTCCGAGCAGACGGCACGGGAAATGGCACAGGGCGTATGTCAGCGCCTTTCCTGCGAGGTCGGCATCTCGGTCACGGGCTATGCGGGACCGGACGGCGGCGATGCGGAAAACCCGGTGGGCACTGTTTTCGTGGGTGTCTGCGTCAACGGGAAAACCGACGTGGAGCGTCATGCGCTCTCCGGCACGCGGGACTATATCCGTACGGTCGCCGCAAAGCGCGCGCTTTCCCTTGCCCTGCGCGCAATCCGAAGCGCGGACACGTCTGAGGATGCACGGTGACGCCCCGCGTCCCGAACCGACCCCAACCGATACCATCTAATGATTTGAGGATCCCGAATATATGATCGAACTTTTGTCTCCGGCAGGCAACCCCGAGAAGCTGAAAACTGCCCTGCTCTATGGTGCCGATGCCGTCTATCTGGCAGGGCAGGCATTCGGCATGCGATCCGCCGCCGGTAATTTTACTCCGCTTGCCCTGCGGCAGGCGGTGGAATATGCCCATTCCCTCCACAAAAAGGTTTATGTCACGGTGAACACCATGCCGCTTTGGCATGAGTTTGAGCCGCTTGAGGACTATCTGTGTCTGCTCAACGATCTGCGCGCCGTCGGGGACGGGGATGCGGAGGCACCCATCCGTCCGGACGGTCTGATCGTGGCGGATCTCGGCGTGTTCCGTGCCGCTCAGCGTCTGGCGCCCGATATCCCCCTGCACATTTCCACGCAGGCGGGCGCGGTCAGTCATGCGGATTGCCGTGCATGGTACGAATTGGGCGCGACGCGGGTGGTGCTGGC
>CABUHM010000259.1:0-2537 GCA_902491355.1 uncultured Eubacteriales bacterium | reverse complement strand
CCACCAAGGTAGGCGGGACGGGGATCCGCTTCACGGTCATGATTGGAGGACGGGAGACCTTCGTCTATTTCGACCGCAACGGCTGGTTTGTGGAGGCGAAGGCGGGGCAGTAGGAATATCGGGCAGGAATCGGGGAAAGGGCAGAGGAAGCATGAGAGCCGCAGCCCCATGTATTTATGGGATCTGCGGCTCTCATGCTTTTTGTACTCTTCGTTATTCGGAGTCGGCGTTTTTTTTGAGAATTTCAGGATCGATTTTGCGGTTCTTGAAGTAGTATTCGCGGTCATGGTCGTTGATCTTACGCAGAATGCGGCAGGGATCGCCCACCGCCACCTCGTTATACCACACTGCCCGCGCCCACCACTACGTTGTCTCCGATGGTGATGCCGGGCAGGATGACGGCGCCCGCGCCGATCCAGCAGTTTCTGCCGATGTGTACGGGAGCATTGTACTGGTATGCCTGCTCACGCAGTTCGGGCAGAATGGGGTGTCCCGCCGTGGCGACGATGACGCCGGGGCCGAACATGGTATAGTCGCCCACGTAAATGTGGGTGTCGTCCACGCAGGTCAGGTTGTAGTTTGCGTATGCGTAGTTGCCGAAGTGTACGTGATTTTCGTCGAAGTTTGTGTGAAACGGCGGCTCGACGCAGCATCCCTCGCCGATCTCGGCAAACATTTCGCGCAACATCCCCTGCCGCCGCTTTCTCTCGGTGGGGCGGGTCATATTGAAATCGTACAGGCGGTCGAGACAGCGTAACAGCCATTCGGAGATCTCCTCATCTCCCGGAAGATACAGCTCGCCCGTATGCATTCTGTCCTTCATGGTTCTCATAAAAAGGAGGCCTCCGTGCTTTTTCAGCTTTTCCACATTATACAATGCTTTTCGGTTCTTTACAAGAGGGCGGGCATAAACAGAAATTTTATGAAAGAATTGCGGAAAAATCGTGAAAAACGGTAGCATTTTCGGGAAAAATGTGTTATAATGCAGTGAATTTGTTCGTAAAAAGGGTCGGCGCTGTCCGTTTGGGGCAGTACGGCGTTTTTGAGCAATTACTACACGGAGGACTGTGAAAAAGTGGAATTCTTTTCTTTTCTGTATCAGAACGCAGTAGAGCATTTCGACTACAGAATGATCATCATGTGGATCATCGGCGGCGTTCTGATTTTTCTTGCCATCAAGCGCGAGATGGAGCCTACCCTGCTTCTGCCCATCGGCTTCGGTGTCATTTTGGTGAACCTACCCTTTTCGGGAGCCGTGACGCAGACCGTCGGCGATCAGGTGCATGAGGGCGCGCTGAACGTTCTGTATGACGCGGGTATTGCAAATGAGCTGTTTCCCCTGCTCCTGTTTGTGGGCATCGGTGCGATGATCGACTTCGGTCCGATCCTCTCCAACCCCAAGCTCTTGATCTTCGGTGCGGCGGCACAGTTCGGTATCTTCTTCACCCTTTGCACCGCGTCCATGTTCTTTGATCTCAAGGATGCGGCATCCATTTCTGTGATCGGCGCGGCGGACGGTCCCACGTCCATCGTCGTGGCACAACAGCTTCATTCCAATTACACGGGTGCCATTATGGTGGCGGCGTATTCGTACATGGCGCTGGTTCCCATGATCCAGCCGCCGGTGATCAAATTGCTGACCACCAAAAAGGAGCGTTTGATCCGCATGCCGTACAAGCCGCGGAGTGTATCCAAGCTGACACGTATTCTGTTCCCCATTATCATTACGGTGATCGTGGGCATCATTTCCCCGAACTCGGTGTCCCTTGTGGGCTTTTTGATGTTCGGCAACCTCATCCGTGAGTGCGGCGTGCTGAATTCACTGTCCGAGACTGCGCAGAAGGTGTTGGCGAATCTGATCACGATTTTCCTCGGTCTGACCATCGCGACCCAGATGCAGTACGACAAATTTCTGCGTCCCGAGACCTTGCTGATTCTGGGACTCGGCTTGGTCGCATTCATCTTCGACACTGCCGGCGGCGTAATCTTTGCCAAGACCCTCAACCTTTTCCTGCGGAAAAAAATCAATCCCATGATCGGTGCGGCGGGCATTTCCGCATTCCCCATGTCCGGTCGTGTGGTGCACAAGCTGGGCTTGGAGGAGGACTGCCAAAACTTCCTTTTGATGCACTCTATGGGTGTTAACGTGTCGGGTCAGATCGCGTCGGTGATTGCCGGCGGTATGATCCTCAATTTCTTTGCCTGATGCAGGCGGGAGGGAATACGATGAATTTCAATCCTTGGGCGTTTGTTGAGAATCTGGTTTATATGGGGAAGGGCATGCTCGGCATTTTTGTGGCGATCGGGCTGATCATTCTCTGTACTGCCGTTCTGAACCGGATCACCTCAAAGAAATCCGACCGCTGAGGCGGAACGGCATTCAGTAAATACGAAACTCCCGAGATACCGGTGGCGGTGTCTCGGGAGTTGATCTTTTATGGGGGGTACAGACTTTGTTTTTGGGGGGAGTCTGCACAGACTTCGCGCCCCGCGTCGGGGCGCGCGCGGTTTAGCGCGCGCGAACGGGCGTCGGCGGG
>CABUHM010000258.1:0-2557 GCA_902491355.1 uncultured Eubacteriales bacterium | reverse complement strand
ATCTGCGCAACATGTAGACGCCGTCGGGGTTTATTGTAAAATTGACTTTATCCGAAAAACTGCTGACCTTCGTCGTGTGCCCGAATCGTGTCGCGCGGGATCAATCCGAAGCTGATGCCGATGGCTTCGTTGACCTGCCGCATCACCGTGTCGTCCAGGTGACCCATTTTTTCCTTCAATCTTCGCTTGTCTATGGTGCGGATCTGCTCGAGCAGGATCACGGAATCCCGCGCCAAGCCACCCGGCTGTCTCTGGTCTCTGACCCGACAGACCTCGATGTGCGTGGGCAGCTTCGCCTTTCCCATGCGGCTTGTGATTGCCGCCGCGATTACCGTGGGGCTGTATCGGTTGCCCACATCGTTCTGTATGATAAGAACCGGTCTCAGTCCGCCCTGTTCGCTTCCCACGACCGGTGAAAGATCCGCATAAAAAATATCTCCGCGTTTTACCGTCATGATCGATGACACTCCTTCTTTTTGAACATTGATTCCCTGCCGCAGTCAACAAATAACCTTTTCCGCGGCGCTCCATCACAAACGGCGTTCCATCCGCATTCATGAACTGAATGCCGAACCTCTTCTTTACCTATATTCTGTCCCGCGTTGGGCAAAATAAACGCGGCAGGGAAATTTTTCTTTATGAGCAGTATATGCAGACGGTCGGCACGCGGTCGGCGGACGCAGTTTTTTGCGCGCGGAGTGCGCCTTCTTGGTCGTGAAGTATTTACAAACAAGGATTGATATGTTATAATTTATTATGTAATACTGTATGGTGTTGCAGTGTATTTCAAAACGGAACGCCGTCCGACGCGATCGGATGTGCGATTTTTCAGGATTTCGAGGTATTGTATGAAGTGTCCCGCCTGCGGCTACAACGAAAGCCGCGTTATCGACTCACGTCCCACAGAAAATTCAAGCATCCGCAGACGCCGCGAATGCCTTTCCTGCCAGAAGCGCTTCACGACGTATGAGGTGATCGATACCGTACCCATCGTGGTCATCAAAAAAGACAAGACGCGCGAGGTATTTGACCGCAACAAGATCATGACCGGTCTTGTAAAGTCCTGCTATAAGCGCCCCGTGACCTCGGCACAGATGGAGGCGCTGGTCTCCGAAATCGAGAGCGAATTGCAGAATTCCCTGCGCTCCGAATTTTCCACCTCCGAAATCGGCGTAATGGTCATGGATCGGCTTCGGAAGCTGGACGAGGTGTCCTACGTGCGCTTTGCCTCGGTCTATCGGGAATTTAAGGATGTGGAGACCTTTATGGCTGAATTGCAACAGCTCCTTTCCGCATCCCGCGCCAAGGGTGAATCGGACAAGTGAAAAAGCTGTTGAACGGATTGAAAAAAATCGGACGGTGCTTCCGAAACCGACGTGTGCGCATCGTTTCCGTTGTCGCCGTCGGAATGGTCGCCGCGCTTTGCGCCGTACTCTTCCTCACCCCGTTCGGCTACCGACCGATTTTCGGTGCCTATCGGCACGCCTCAACCTCCGACGTGACCGAGGGGAGCTTTTCCGCCGCCCTCGGACGTGCGTTGAAGAGCAACATGATGTACTGCATTGACGCCGTACCCGAAACCGAGGAACAGTACGGCATGTTAGTCTCCCTTGCCCGCTATCTCGACGAAAACAAGGGACTTAGCTATATCGGCATTGATATCGGATATTGCGTTGCCGAGCTGTTCAATTTGTATGTGGAATCGGGAGAAGAGGAATATCTCGACGTGGCGCTCGCTTCCCTTCCCGAGGAATCCCGTCCGCTTTACCGCACTTTCTGCGAGGGACTGCGCAATTATAACAGCGAGACCAAGCATGCGATCCGCGTGTTCGGCTGGAACAACGATTCCGATTCCCACGTGATCTATACGTATGTCAGCCACCTCATTTCGGTTTCCGGCATCGTGCATGAGGGCTTAGCGGAACAGATTTATTCCCTGCTTGTAGAGCCGGTGGACAGCATTACCTATCTCTTCTTCCTGAATCAGTCCTATCAGGTCTACTCCTCACTGTACCACGGCTATTTCCGCGGCAATTACCTGTATTTTTCCCTTGCCATGGAGCATTGCACCAAATATCTGGAAAGCAACGACAGCTCCACGACCTCTGCCGAGCGGCAAGCCACCGTGGCACAGCTCGTAGACCGTTTTCCGCGCGGCACCTATCTGCTCCTGTCCGAGGACACCGCGCTTTTGGAAAACGCGCCGTCTGCAAACTCGTCCTACCGTAACCGCGCACTGCAGATCCGTGTGTCCCGAAACGACCCGCGCTTGGGCGAGGGAGTGTACCTTCTGAATAATGAGGCACTTTATCCGTCAGCCTCCCGCATGGCATCCCTATGCCGCTTCTTCGGCACGGATTTTGACCTGACCCTGTACGACCCCGAAACGAAAGGAACTGTAAGTCTGATATGGAATCGTTGACCGTGGCAAACGCATCCAACGCTCTGCAAAAGCAGGGCTGTAATATGATCTTTCCCTGTTCTCTGTTCCGTGAGGCGGACGGCATCCGCGCAGAGGTATATCCGGAATTTGAGCCGATCCTGCGCGATTTCTGCG
>CABUHM010000257.1:0-2576 GCA_902491355.1 uncultured Eubacteriales bacterium | reverse complement strand
CCCGCCCGAGCCGCCGTCGGGGACGGCGGCGACCGACGCGGGGCTTCGTAGGTGCCTCATTTCCGCATTTTTGCAAAGCCGAAGATGCATCATGGTGATGTATGCGGGTATGTCGGTCATGTGCGGGATGCGTTCGTTTTACGGCGGGCGACCACTGGTCGCCCCTACAACGTACATAGCAAACAGGTCGTAAAAAATGTGTGATTTTTGAAGAGGAAAAAGGTCGCATCAGCCGAAAAAGTACGTTATCTCTATGCGCAAACTGCCCCTGTTTTTGTAGGGGCGACCAGTGGTCGCCCGCTCCTCATCTATTGTACAGACAAAGCCGAGGTATCCTGTCGGCGGAGCTGACAGAGGGGCTGCAAGCATGCGGTATCATTGCCTTTCACGGTGCACTCTATGTGGGAGAACTGCGCGAATGTCGAAACGTGGATCGTACGTTCACAAATAATTAACAAATTTAGCCTATAAACTTCTTGACTTTTTGCCCGAGACATGGTACATTGTTACCAGAATTTAGCACTCGAACACCAAGAGTGCTAAATCGAAAAGAAAAACGGTCGGTGTGATACCGCAGATGCGCCGCAGAGAGGCGCACGGCGGGCATGACATCCGCCGAAGATGTACGCCGTCAGGCGGCGAAATGGAGAAGATTATGATTGACCGTGACCCGGATCACCTCAGTGATCGGAAAAAGGCAATATTGCGTGCCGTTGTGGACGCATATATTGCAAGCGGGGAACCGGTGGGCTCAAAATATCTGACCCAGCTCAATGAGATCCGGTATTCCTCCGCAACCGTGCGCAACGAAATGGCGGAATTGGAGAATATGGGCTATCTGGAGCAACCGCACGCCTCGGCGGGCAGAGTACCGTCCGAGCAGGGATACCGCTTCTATGTGGATGCCCTGATGGAAGGCTACCGCATGACCTCAAACGAACTGCGGCAGTTGAATTCTCTGGTACGCAGTAAGGCGGCGGAGCTGGACAGCATTCTTGACCGCGCAGGCAAGCTGATGTCGGTTTTTACCAACTACACCTCCCTGACTGCCAAACCGCGTGACCACGCCACACGCATTCGCCGCTACAAGGTGATGCGCGTGGACGATAGTAGCTTCCTTTTGATCATGGTGACCCTTGCGGACACGGTGATCACGAAGCACATCCACACGACGGATGGCGTGGACGACGATGGTTTGGTACTGCTCGAGGAGACCCTGAACCGTTATGCAGTGATGGTGAGTGCAGATGAATTGAAGCTGCCGGTGCTTTTGGAAATTCAGACGCGGATGGCGGGCTATGAGCCGGCGGTCACGTCGGCGCTCAAATGCATCTATGAGGCGTTGAATCAGTCCTCGGACGGCGATGTACGGTTTGAGGGCATCAATCGGTTCCTGCAATATCCGGAATTCAGCAATCCGCAGACATTGAGCGGGCTTTTGGGCTTGCCGGAGCACAAAAATGATATTCTTGAGCTTTTGAGCGCGGCAGACCCGGGACAGGTTCAGGTGTATATCGGAAACGAGAACACCGTGGATTCCATGCGTCAGTCGGCTCTGGTGCTGAAAACCATCACGAACGGCGACCGCGTGATCGGCGCGCTGGGCGTGATCGGACCGTGCCGTATGGACTATTCCAAGGTCATTACCGCGCTGGAATATCTTTCCGGCAACATTACCAGCCTCTTTGCCGGAGATACAGACGACGGCAAACCGAATCGCATTGAGGGAAAGGAAAAGGATCAGAATTAAATGAGTAAAGAAAATGTGATGGACGCGATGCGGGAAAATCACGGCGATGCAAAGACGGCGGCGCAGGAAGCGCCGAAGTCCGAGGAGATCGACGAAAGGACCGAGGCGGCGTCCGAGAATAAGGAAAAAGGAAAAGAGAAGAAGCAGGACGGCTCCCACCGCAAAAAGGACGGCGAGTCCACAGCTCACAAAAAGGAGCTTGAGGCAAAGCAGAAGGAGCTTGACGAGCTGAACGACAGATATTTGCGGATGATGGCGGAATACGATAACTTCCGTCGGCGCGCCGCTAAGGAAAAGGAGGGCGTGTGGGGCGACGCTTATGCGGCGGCGCTCAAGGAGATTTTGCCGGTGATGGACAATCTGGAACGCGCGGCGGCATTTGCCGCACAGGAGCCGGACAGTCCGCTTGCCGCCGGTGTCGGCATGACACTGACACAGTTTGCACAGGCGCTGGAAAAGATGGGCGTGGAGTCCCTCGGAGAGCCGGGAGATCCCTTCGATCCCACGCTTCACAACGCGGTGATGCATGTTGAAGATGAAAATTTGGGCGATAATGTGATCGCGGAGGTGTTTCAAAAGGGATACCGCAAGGGCGATCATGTGATCCGCTATGCGATGGTCAAGGTCGCAAACTGACAGAGTAAATTCACAAAGAAACGAACGGAGGATATTATCATGGGAAAGATTATCGGTATTGACTTGGGTACAACCAACTCTTGCGTAGCAGTTTACGAGGGCGGCGAGCCTATCGTAATTACAAACCCCGAGGGCGCGCGCACCACGCCTTCCGTGGTGGCATTTGCCAAGAATGGCGAACGTATGGTGG
>CABUHM010000256.1:0-2590 GCA_902491355.1 uncultured Eubacteriales bacterium | reverse complement strand
CTCCTCGGGCACGCTTGCGTTATAGCGGTCGATGAGGTCGGACACCCGATCCTTGCCCGCAAAATTGATGCAGTACAGGCTGATGGATTCGGGAACTGCCTCGTTCACACAGCCCATCGCCTTCAGGTTATCGTCATAGGTGCCCTCGGTGGTGAACTGCCCGCCGAGCATCGCGCCGCCCTCCTCGGACTGCGCAAAGCGCAGAAGCACCTCGGCTAAATTGTCCTCGGTGACCTCTTGCCCGGGCATGAGCAGGGAAATGGACGCAATGAGCTTTTCACGGTCTGCATCGCTCAGGGACAGCAGATACAGCTGCACCATCTCGGGGGTCACGGTGCTCGTGCCGAACGGCACGCCCGTAAAGACATCGTACTCCGCCGTCGCCATCTGCTGTTCGGCGATCTCGCTGTCGCGGTCGATCCCGATCATGCGGTCAAGCAGACGGGTGTTGTAGGCGAGCACGCCCGAGATCGAGGGGGCAATGGCGTCGGGGTTGGGACGCACGATACCGCAGATGCGGACGGCGATGCCGTTCTCCTGCACGAACCGCTCCTGATCAAAGTCGGCGCGCTCCCGCACGTCCTCCCACACCGGATAGGTCTCGCCGTTCGCAGTGTAGGTCTTGTCGGTTTTTTCGTAATATGCCGAATTCGGAACAAGGTACAGGGTCATGTTCAGGAAGTCGTCATAGGAGAAGGTCTGGTCGGATACCGTGTACTCCTTCCCCTGCATGAGATCGTTAAACATGTCCTCCAGTTCGTTCTGATCGTTGATGCCCAGAATGTAGGTCACAAGATTGGAAACGGCGTTGTTTTCGTCCAGCACCAGCATCATTTCATCGTCGCCTGTCGCCCACTCGCCCGAGATCAGGTCGTATTGCTCCCGCAGAAGGGAGTCGTTGTCCTGCATGCGCGAGAAAATATTGAACATGTCCGCCAGATCCATTCCCGCCGCCGAGTTGCTCATCATGGACGAGAGATACGTGAAATAATCTCCCATGTGCTCGAAGATCGTGGTGGGGTTCGCGCGGGTCGCGCCGTTCTGCGCATAGACCTGCAGGTCGTAATCGTAGGTGTACTGCACGTTGCTGATCGCCGCCGTGCCGTCGCGCTCCTCGGTCAGCTCTCCCATGTGCGCCTCAAGATAGGTGCGGAATGCCTCAAGGTCGTTGATATGGGTCGCCGACATGGCGCTCATCATGGCGCCCGCCGAATCGTCCACGTAAACAGTGCCCTCCTGCACCTCACGCGCCTCCTTTTCCGCCTGCGCGCCCATTGCCGCCGCCATGGCGGTGTAGTCCTGCGTAACGCGGCTGATTGCGATGGGGTAGGAGGACAGGGTGTCCTCCTGCACCGTCGCAATGTAGCTGTTGATGCCCGAGGAAAGCGCCAGGATCAGCGCGATGCCGATGATGCCGATGCTCCCCGCAAAGCTGGTGAGGAAGGTGCGTCCGCGCTTGGTCATCAGATTGTTCAGGGAGAGGGACAGCGCCGTGCCGAACGACATGGAGGGCTTTTTCACCTTCTTCGCGCTTTTTGCACCTGTATCCTTTGCACCCTTCGCCGCTTTTTCCTCAGACGTGACCTCGCCCGTGTACGGGTCGGAGTCCGATATCAGCTGTCCGTCCTTTAGGCGGATGATGCGCGTGGAATACTTCTCTGCAAGCTCGGGGTTGTGCGTCACCATGATCACCAAGCGATCCTGTGCCACCTCGCGCAGAAGCTCCATCACAGCTACGCTTGTTTCGCTGTCCAGAGCGCCTGTCGGTTCGTCCGCCAAAACGATCTCGGGGTCGTTCACCAGTGCGCGCGCAATGGCGACTCTCTGCATCTGACCGCCCGACATCTGCGCCGGCTTTTTCTTGAGCTGGTCGCCCAGTCCCACCTTTTCCAGAGCCGCCGCGGCACGCCGACGCCGCTCCGCTTTTCCCACGCCCGCAAGCGTGAGCGCCAGCTCCACGTTGGAGAGCACGGTCTGGTGCGGGATCAGGTTGTAATTCTGGAACACAAAGCCGATGGAATGGTTGCGGTATGCGTCCCAGTCTCCGTCGCGGAATTCCTTGGTGGAGCGCCCGCCGATGAGCAGATCGCCCGATGTGTAACGGTCAAGTCCGCCGATGATGTTCAGCAGTGTGGTCTTGCCGCAACCGGACGGTCCCAGTATGGAGACAAATTCGTTTTTCCGAAAGGCCAGGTCGATCCCGCGGAGCGCCCGCACTGTCAAAACTCCCGCCGCATAGTCCTTCTTTATGTTTCTCAGTTCAAGCATCGTTTTCTCCGATTCCGCCGTTTATTTTGCCGATTTTTGCCGCCGTTGTCGCGTTTTTATATAATATTGTATTGTAGCAAACCATTGTAAACGCACGATAAACGCCCCGAAATGTTTTTGTGAAATTTCCCACCCCTTGACCAATCGCCCGCCGCGTGGTACAATAGAGGTGCAAGGAGACGCGGGGAGAGTACGCGGGGCGCCGCCCCGAACCCCGCCCAAGGACCTTTTGGGAAAGGTCCTTGGGAATCCCCAAAACCTTTTAATAGGTGGGAGGGATAAATTTACTCTCGAATGGGCGATTGCGGAAAAGTTTATGTTT
>CABUHM010000255.1:0-2612 GCA_902491355.1 uncultured Eubacteriales bacterium | reverse complement strand
TCCGGCATGACCCACTCCGCCGCTATGGCAGGCGAAATTCTCCAGGGCAAGACTATTCTGGAAGCTCTGAACACCGACCTGGTGTGCGACGCCATCAACGTTGCCATGCGTGAAGTTTTCAAGCAGTTGGTCTACGGACGCAGCCAGACCGCATTTTCCGAGGGCGGTCTGCCGGTCGGCGCATCTCTTGAGGATCTGGGCAAGGGTCTCCGCTCTCAGGTGGGTACCATCTTTGCCACCGAGGCTAAGGGTGTCCGTTACCTGGAAATGGCAGAGGGCTACATTCTTGAGTTGGGTCTGGACGCCGGCAACGAGGTCATCGGTTATAAGTTCGTTCACCTCGGCAAGATGATGGAAGCCATCCGCAAGGGTGAGGATCCCAAAGCCGCTTATGAAAACAATATCAAAACCTACGGCAGATATGCTGACGCTGTCAAGTATATCGATCCCCGTAAAGCGTGAGAAGGGGGCACAGAAGAATTATGTCAAACAATGTAACCTTTGAGGGCAAAGAGAGAAGAATGGCAGGCATCGAGGCTTGCCTCGCGGAATACGGCATCGCCGATCTGGAAGCCGCACGCGACCTGTGCCTGTCTCACGGCATCAACGTAGAAGAGATCGTGAAGGGCGTTCAGCCCATCTGCTTCGACAACGCCGTGTGGGCATACACTCTGGGCGCCGCCATCGCCATCAAGAAGGGCGTAAAGGGTGCCGCTGACGCCGCTGAGACCATCGGTGTCGGCTTGCAGGCATTCTGCATCCCCGGTTCCGTTGCCGCCAACCGTAAGGTGGGTCTGGGTCACGGTAACCTCGCCGCTATGCTGCTCCGCGAAGAGACAAAGTGCTTCTGCTTCCTGGCAGGCCACGAGTCCTTTGCTGCTGCTGAGGGTGCTATCGGTATCGCACGTACCGCAAACCGCGTGCGCAAGGAGCCTCTGCGCGTGATCCTGAACGGTCTCGGCAAGGACGCTGCCTTCATCATTTCCAGAATCAACGGCTTCACCTATGTGCAGACCGATTACAACTTCTACACCGAAGAGCTGACCGTGGTCAATGAGCATGCTTATTCCGACGGTGACAAGGCAAAGGTCAAGGTGTATGGCGCAAACGACGTGCTGGAAGGCGTTGCCATCATGAAGCACGAGCACGTGGACGTTTCCATCACCGGTAACTCCACCAACCCCACGCGTTTCCAGCATCTGGTTGCAGGTACCTACAAGAAGTGGTGCAACGAGAACGGCGTGAAGTATTTCTCCGTGGCATCGGGCGGCGGTACAGGCCGTACCCTGCATCCCGATAACATGGCTGCCGGTCCTGCTTCTTACGGCTTGACCGACTCCATGGGCAGAATGCACGGCGACGCGCAGTTCGCAGGCTCCTCCTCGGTTCCCGCGCACGTGGAAATGATGGGTCTTATCGGCATGGGCAACAACCCCATGGTCGGTGCCACCGTTGCATGTGCAGTTGCCGTGGAAGAGGCTATGAAAAACGCGTAAATTCCGAGACAAAACGAACCGTTTATCGGTTTCACTGTTCGCGAAATAGCGTAATTATCGGTGTGCCCGCCGTTTGCCCGTCAAAATGGGCTGTGGGCAAAAACAGGAGCAGGATGAATCGTCCTGCTCCTGTTTTTATGTATCCGGATCGATTACCGAAAGGCAACCGTTTATGGGAGGTAGTTTAGCAACCGTGATTTTGTCTGTGCGGCGGATGGGGAGCGGGCGACCAGTGGTCGCCCGTCGTAAAATGAACGTATTTTGCATATGACTGACCTATTCGCATACGCTCTCCGAAGTGCTATACAAAGAACACGGGGAGATGCCGTTTTTCGGCATCTCCCCGTGTATGCATGATCGCGTCTTAAAATCAGACCGCTCTGGTCACTTTATTCGAGCGCAGGCAGCGAGAGCAGACGTGAACAGTCTTGTTAGTACCGTTGACAACGGCTTTTACCTTTTTGATATTGGGTTTCCATGATCTGTTTGTCTTACGGTTGGAGTGAGAAACCTTCAAACCGAAAACAATGCTCTTTCCGCAAATATCACACTTTGCCATGCAGGACACCTCCCTTTAATTCAAGATGGAAGTTATGCTCCCATTCGGGGGCTTATGGTAAAGGAACCCAAGTATGGCTCCGCGCTTTTGCATAAGCCTGTTACATAAATTGCGACCTTCATTATATCATAGAAAATCGCAAATTGCAAGTGTTTTTTGACATTTTATCAAAAATATCGAAAAAACAGGGATGCCGACGCCGTTACACGTTCATGATCACGGGAAGGATCATCGGCTTGCGTTTGGTCTTCTGGAAGAAATAATCGGACAGAATGTCTTTGACATGGGTCTTGATCTGCGTCCATTCGGTCACGCCGTTGTCGAGACACCCTTCAATGGCGTCGCGCGCCAGTGTTCGTGCCTCGTCCATCATTTCCTCCGCCTCGCGCACATACACAAAGCCGCGCGAAACGATATCGGGACCGGACACGATGCAAAGCTCGTCCAGAGAGACGGTCGCCACCACGACGATCAGACCGTCCTGCGACAGGTGCTTACGGTCACGCAGGACAATGTTGCCCACATCGCCCACGCCCAGGCCGTCCACGAGAATGCCG
>CABUHM010000254.1:0-2619 GCA_902491355.1 uncultured Eubacteriales bacterium | reverse complement strand
TTGTTTACACAATTGTCGGTTTGTGCGCACTGTGGTGCATTTCTCTGTTGTTCCGCAGTCGTGAGAATATCCTGTCTGACGGCAGTGACCGCTGAGCGAATTTCGGCACAAAAGGGCGTCGGGAGCAATCGTTCCCGACGCTTTTCCCATGCATGCCGTTCCGCATCCGAAAGATGAAACACAAAAATAACCTCTCCGACAGGCAGAGCACGCTCTGTCCTCCCGAAGAGGTCGTTTTGACGGCGGTGCGTGCCCCGCCGGGGAACACGCACCGCATTTTTCCGTATCAAAATTTTCCGATATTATTGAAACGCCTTTTCCACGGTATCAGCCGCCGCGTCCATCCATTCGTTTTCCATCAGCTCGATAAGACCCTTGTCGCAGAGTGCGGCTAACTTCGGATCCATGGGAATCCGTGCCAGCACGTCCAAGCCGTGCTCCGCCGCCACCTCATCCAGATGACTGTCGCCGAAGATGTGCAACTCCTCGCCGCAGTGCGGACATACCGCATAGCTCATATTCTCCACCAAGCCGAGTACCGGAATGTTCATCATCTTTGCCATGTTCACAGCCTTGGCAACGATCATGGAGACCAGCTCCTGCGGGCTTGTCACGATGATCAACCCGTCGATGGGGAGAGACTGGAACACGGTGAGCGCAACGTCGCCCGTTCCGGGAGGCATATCCACAAACATCCAGTCCACGTCGCCCCAGACCACATCGGTCCAGAACTGCTTCACCGTACCGCCGATCACGGGACCGCGCCATACCACGGGCGTTTTTTCGTCCTCCAGAAGGAGGTTGACACTCATGGTTTTGATGCCCGTTTTGGTCAGTGCGGGGTTCAGAAATTCGCCGTTGCCCGTAGTTCCCTCATGCAGATTGAACATCTGCGGCACGGAGGGACCCGTAATATCCGCATCCAGCACGGCAGTCTCATATCCGCGCCGCCGAAACAGAACCGAAAGCATCCCCGTGACCAATGATTTGCCGACGCCGCCCTTTCCGCTGACAACGCCGATCACGTGTTTGACATGACTGCCGGGATTTGCGGGCGCCAAAAGGGATTCGGGCTGTTCCCGGGAGGAACAGCTTGCGCCGCAGGTGGAACAGTCATGTGTGCAATTTTCTTCGTTTGCCATGATTTGAACCTCGTTTCATTCTTCAGTTTTTGTAATTGCAATGGAAAGCTCATCCAGTCCCTTTTCGTCGGCCAATCCCGGCGCGCCGGACATCAGCTCGGATGCGTTCTGCGCCTTGGGGAACGCGATAACGTCGCGGATATCCTCAAGACCCAAAAGCAGGCAGACCAGACGGTCCAAACCGAACGCAAGACCCGCATGCGGCGGCACACCGTACTTAAAGGCTTCGAGCAGATAGCCGAATTTTTCCTGTGCGTCCTCCTTGGAGATGCCGAGAATATCGAACATCCTGGACTGGATCACATTATCGTGGATACGCACCGAGCCGCCGCCCAATTCCGTACCGTTGAGCACGATATCGTATGCCTTGGCGCGGACACGTCCGGGGTCGGTGTCAATATACTGCATGTCCTCGTCCATGGGAGAGGTGAAGGGATGGTGCATCGCATAGAAGCGTCCGTCCTCCTCGCTCCACTCCAGAAGCGGGAATTCCGTGACCCAAAGGAAGCGGAAATCGGATGCGTCCAAAAGCCCCAGCTTCTTTGCGCAATGGCGGCGAAGCTGACCGAGCGCATCGAACACCACCGCGTTCTTTGCATCTGCCACAATGAGAAGCAGGTCGCCCGCTTCTGCCTCAAGACGGGTGCGGATGGCTTCGTTTTCGTCATCGGTGAGGAACTTGGCATAGGAGGAGGAAACCTCGCCGTTTTCGTTGATCTTCAGCCAAGCAAGACCCTTGGCGCGGTACGACTTGACAAATTCACCCAGTGCGTCGATCTCCTTGCGGGTAAATGCGGCGCCGCCCTTGACGTTGATGCCGCGAACCGAGCCGCCTGCGTCCACAGCCCCGCGGAACACCTTGAATTCGGTATTCTGCAAAAGGTCGGACAGATCGTGCAGTTCAAAGCCGAAGCGGATATCGGGTTTGTCCGAGCCGTAGCGCTCCATGGCTTCCTTCCACGGCATTCTGGGGAAATCGTAGTCCAGCTCGCGTCCGAAATACTCACGGAACAAGTATTTCAAAAAGCCCTCGTGAATATTCATCACATCGTCTGCGGTAGCAAAGGACATTTCGGTGTCGAGCTGTGTAAATTCGGGCTGACGGTCAGCGCGGAGATCCTCGTCGCGGAAGCAGCGTGCAATCTGGAAATACTTATCGAAGCCCGAAACCATCAGAAGCTGCTTGTAGAGCTGCGGGGACTGCGGCAGTGCATAAAATCTGCCGGCATGGATACGGGAGGGCACCAGATAGTCGCGCGCGCCCTCGGGCGACGGCTTGATGAGGCACGGGGTCTCGATATCCAAAAAGCCCATCTTATCGTAATAGTCGCGTGCGATCTTCACAATATTCGACCGCGCGATGATGTTCCTTGCAAGGTCGGGACGGCGCAGGTCAAGATACCGATGACGCAGACGCAGCTCAGCGTTGACGTTGGAATTTTCCGCAATCTCAAAGGGCGGAGTCTGTGCCGCCGAC
>CABUHM010000253.1:0-2620 GCA_902491355.1 uncultured Eubacteriales bacterium | reverse complement strand
GTCGGTCGCCGTCTGCCTTCGGCAGACGGCGACCGACGCGGGGCTTCGTTGGTACCTTACCCCTGCGTTTTTGGTAGCCGAATGAAGCGGGCGACCACTGGTTGCCCCTACAAAATTAAGATGAAATTTGCACATAGAGATGATGTGCAAACCACTCGAAAATGCGCTAATTAATTGCAATATGTTTGCTCTTTCCGTGTAGGGGCGACCGGTGGTCGCCCGCCCTTTATCTAATGCACGGACAAAATCAAGGTGCCAAGGCTCCCTCTATGTAAGAAAGTCCGATCACCAATCTGCAACAATCTGCAAAATGCAAAAAGGCGACCCGAAATCGCGTATGTGCGGTTTCGGGTCGCTGTTTACGTTTTTTTGATATATGTTTATTTTGCGGGCGTATTATGCCCGTTTTCGGTTCAGCGGATGCGGAACACCTTTGCGGAGTGAGAAACCGTGTGGACGGTCAGTGTGGAGGACGCGGGGAGATCCTCCTTTGCCCACAGGTCGCGGACGGTCTTTTGTTCGCCCAGCTCGAGCACGAAATCGTCCTCGGTATCGCCGAAGTTAAACACGGCAAGGCAATAGGAGCCGTCATACAGGAGCTTTTTGTACACGCGCACGTTGCGACAGCCCTCGGCGGCGTTCTGTTCCTGATATGCGCGGAAGAGGACGGCGGGCTGGCACAGTCTGTCCTGGTTGACGGCGATGATCTCTTCGTTACAGAGCAGGGCGCGTGCGAACTCGTTCAGATCCTCCATGCGGTTGCCGATGAGGATGGGCGCGGGGAACACGGCGCGGAAGGAGTAGGCGAAGATCTGCTCGTCCTCGGTGAGGCGGCACTCAACGCCGCGGCACTTAATGACCTCGAGCACGTCGAGATCGAAGAAATGTCCCTTGGAATCGAATTTCGACCATTTATCGCAGGTGGAAAACAGTGCCATGAGGGTGTCCCATTCGTCGGAGGAGTCGGGACCGTCGCGCCAGAGCTGAGAATTCTTGCTCCAGTATGCGGCATCGCGGTAGTGACAGTCCACCGAGAGAGAATATACGTAGTCGCGCTTGGCGTTCAGAAGGCACTTACGCATGATCTCGCACGTGGGGATATCCACAAAGTTCCAGTCGTATTTCAGGTAGTCGAAGCCCCATTCGTCCCACTGATCCACGTTGTTCTGCTCGCGGTGGTCGGAGCCGACGCCGCCGTTCAGGTTCAGCACCTTGGGATCGGTCTCGCCGCAGGTGCATCCGGGCAGACCGCTTCCGCCCCAGCACCACTTATAGGGCGAGGAGTAGATGCCCGCCTTGAAGCCAAGCTCGTGGCAGTAGTCGCAGTATCCCTTCATATCGGGGAATTTGCTGTTGGGCACGACCGCCATGTGAGGACCGCCGATGTAGCCCTGCCAGGTGGAGTCGATGTTCATGTAGGCATAGCCGTATTCCGCGTAGCCTTCCTCGTCGAAGATGCGTGCGGTGCGCATCATGTCCTCCTGGGTGACCTTATCGTTGAAGGAGTTCCAGGAACCGAAGCCCAGAACGGGTGTGAGGGCAAGGTGAGTGTTTTCAATCTCGAGGGTCAGGGTCTGCGTGTCCGAGCCGAGCTCATTCGTGCAGGTCACGGTCACATCGTAATTTCCGGCTTCTTCCACCGTGCCCGAGATGATGCCCTTTTCGTTGAGGGTCAGTCCCTGCGGCAGGTTCTCCGCCGTAAAGGTGACGGGACGCTTGCCGAGGACGGGAATGCGGTAGATCAGGGGCTTTTTGGGGGAGGCGCCGTAGATGCCCGACCAGTTGATGCGGGGCTTTCCCTCAAAGGGACGGGAGGGTGCGAGCTTGGTAAAGGACATGGTTTTGTCTCCTATGTATTATAAAAATTGAAATAACAAAGTGAAAAAAATCAGAGCTGTGCTAAGCGGCGGATGATATAGCTTGCGAGGATCAGTCCGGCGGCGCTCGGCACAAAGGAAATGGACGCAGGGGTACGCATCCCGGTTTTCACGGGCTCCTCGGTGCTGTAAAGGACGGGGGTATCGCAAAGTCCCCTTGCCTTCAGCTCCCGCCGCATGACGCGCGCCAGGGGGCACACCGAGGTGCGGTCGATGCGGTCGATGCGAAAGCGAGTGGGGTCAAGCTTATTACCCGTTCCCATGGAGGAAACGACGGGGATGCCGTGCGCGGCGCATGCGGAGATCAGCGCGAGCTTTGCGGTGACGTTATCCACGGCATCGCACACGAACTCGGGCTGACCCGACGTCACCAATGCGTCGGCGTTTTCCGCCGTGACAAAGGCGTCGATCCACCGAACGTTGCAGTCGGGGAACACGGAACGGACGCGCTGTGCGGCGACCTCTGCTTTCTTGCGTCCCAGCTCGGCGGCGGTGCACAGGATCTGGCGGTTGAGGTTGCTCACCGAAAAGACGTCGAAATCCACCACCGTGATGCTTCCCACGCCCGCGCGCGCCAGCGCCTCGATCACCGCGCCGCCCACGCCGCCCGCGCCGAACACCGTCACCGAAGCGCGGGCAAGACGTTCGTCCGCCTCCGTGCCGATGAGGGCGATCTGCCGTGCAAGACGCGCGGTGCGGTCATGCGGGTCGCCGTCCCCGGGCGACGGGGACGGGATGTCGGC
>CABUHM010000252.1:0-2621 GCA_902491355.1 uncultured Eubacteriales bacterium | reverse complement strand
CGGGAGCGATGCACCAGATGGAATTATAGGTGAGCGGTTCGCCGTCGGCATCGGTCCCGTCGTGGAAGGCGCCCACGAACAGGGTGACGTCAAACTCCCGCGCCAAGGACGAAAGGCGGGTAACAATGTCGGGATGGCGCTCTAAAGATACCGTGATCGCAGTCTCAGGCCACACAATGAGGCGCGCGCCGTCCGATGCCGCTTCGCGTGTGAGGGAAACATAGGTGTCTAAGGTTTCCGCAACGGTGACGTTCCATTTTTCACCCGAAAGATAGTTGCCCTGAATGCATGCGACCCGCACACACCGATCCCCGTCCTCCCGATATGCGGCGACCGCGACAGCACCGAACAGGTAGTTGACGGCGAACAGAAGAGCCGCCGCCGCGGCATAAATGCGCGACCGCCGATCATGGGCGGTCAGTCCGATCCACGCCTGCGCCAAAAGCGCATTGACCAAAATGATGAGAAAGGACAAAAAGAGTGACCCGAAAACCGAGGTGCTTTGCAGGACGGGAAGGCTTCCTGTTTGAGACAGGGCAAGACGAAAATAGGGAACGCCGAGCCACGTCTGCGTCTGACCCCACTCCAGAACGCACCATGCGGCGGCAATGAGGAGGGGTGAAAGCAACTTGCCCGAGCGGCTGTTCGGGTCGAGCTGCAAAATGCGAAGGATGAGCGGAAGCAGTGCCAGCTCCAAGCCGTTCAGCGCCGTGAGTCCGATCCACGATACGGCGATCATTGCGACACTCTGCCATGCGTTCAGCCCCGCAAAGGTCAGCGGGTACAGGCAGAGAAACCAGTGATACAGGACGCCGTAGTAGCCCAGGCTGAACATAAGTCCGTCCCGATAGCGGCAGTGCGGGGCGCTTTTCAATAACAGGACGATGTACGGAACGGCGGCAAACCAGGAAAGGAAGCCCACCTCTTCCCACATCACGGGCAGGGCGCACAGGATGCCCGAGATCAAAGCAATGAGATATCGCATGGGTCGAACTCCCTCAAAAACCATATTTTGTCGGGCGATGCCGTATATACCTTGCCGTCCAGCTCAACGCGATAGGCGTACAGCGCCTGATATTTGTAGCCCTTTTGGCGGTCGGCGCGGTTGACGCCGTATTTGCCGTCACCCAGAAGAGGATGCCCCGCCGCCGCCATTTGGGCGCGGATCTGGTGCGTGCGTCCGGTCAGCAGTGTGACCTTCAGGAGAGACAGCCCGTTCTTTTCCGAAACGACACGGTAATGGGTCACGGCGGTGCGTGCGCGCGGATCGTTGGACTTTGTTTGGCTCACAGTCACCTGTTTCTTCTTCTCATCCTTGACGATGTAGCCGCGCAGGGTCGCCTCGCGCGGAGACGGCGTGCCGTGAACGGCGCACAGATATTGCTTGGTTACGTCCCGATCCCGTATCAGGGCGTTGAGGCGGCGCAGGGCAGCGGCGTTTTTGGCGGCAATAACAATGCCGCCGGTGTTGCGGTCGATGCGGTTGCACAGCGCGGGGGCAAAGGACTGTTCCTCATGCGGATCGTACTCGCCGCGCTGATACAGATAGGAGCGGATGCGGTTGACCAGTGTGTCGGTATCGTCGCGCGTTTCGCCCGATGCGGTATCGCCCGTGTGCACCAGCATGCCCGGGCGTTTGCATACCAGAAGCATGTCCGCGTCCTCGTACAGAATATCGAGCACGGGCGGCACGGTGAGGAAGGCAAGCTCGGGCGTTTCCTGCATGAGAAATGCGTCGGGCAGGAAAATTTCCACCGTGTCGCCTGCGTGCAGGATCTGTCCCGGCTCGGCGCGGTGACGGCAGACCTTGATCTTCTTTTGCCGAATGCCGCGGTACATCATGGACTGCGGCAGGGTGCGCACCGCCTTTGAGAGAAATTTATCCAGACGCTGTCCGGCGTCGTTTTGTCCCACCGTTAAAATCTTCACACGCTCACGCTCCTTATAAAATCACCACATTTTATCATATAATTATTGACAAATTGTTTTGCTCGTTTTATAATAAATCAAATAATTTTTCTCATGCAGAAAGGATTCTCGTTTCATGATTACGATTTTGTTTCAGGGCGACAGCATTACCGATGCCGGCAGAGACCGCGAAAACCCCGCCGATCTCGGTCCCGGCTATCCTCATTATGCGGCGCAGATGCTCCGCGAAAAGTATCCGCAGGCGGAGTTCAACTTTGTGAACCGCGGCATCAGCGGCGACCGTACCGAAAACCTCATCGAGCGTTGGGAAAAGGAGACCATCGAGGTCAACCCCGATATCATCTCCATCCTGATCGGCGTGAACGACACATGGCATCACTACGCGCTCAAGGACTATGTGACCTCCGAGTATTTTGAGGGCAATTACCGCTGGCTTCTGGATGCGCTTAAGACCAAGACCAAGGCGAAAATCCTCATGATGGAGCCGTTTTTGCTCCCCGGTGAATTCTCGGACGATTTCTATGAGGATCTGTTCCCGAAGATTCTTCTGATCCGCAAGCTGGCAAGAGAGTATGCGGACGCCTATCTGCCGCTTGACGGTCTGTTCGCGCAGGCGCAGGTCGGTCACACCGTGAAGGATTGGACGCTCGAGGGCATTCATCCCAATGCCGCAGGCTCGGAATTTTTGGCTC
>CABUHM010000251.1:0-2624 GCA_902491355.1 uncultured Eubacteriales bacterium | reverse complement strand
GCGCTCAAGCGCGGCGTCCTTTTCAATGTGCTTGCGGTATTCGTTGAACGTCGTCGCGCCGATGACCTGGATCTCGCCGCGGGAGAGCGCGGGCTTGAGAATGTTTGCGGCGTTCATGGAGCCCTCCGCGTCGCCTGCACCCACAATGGAATGCACCTCGTCGATCATAAGAATGATATTGCCCAACGCCTTGACCTCGTCGATCAGTCCCTTGATGCGGCTCTCAAACTGACCGCGGAACTGTGTACCTGCCACCAGAGCGGTCAGGTCGAGGACATGCACTTCCTTGTTCATAAGGCGGTAGGGCACGTTCTGCGCGGCGATGCGCTGTGCCAGCGCCTCAGCCAGTGCGGTCTTACCCACGCCGGGTTCACCGATCAGGCAGGGATTGTTCTTCTGACGGCGGCACAGAATCTGGATCATGCGCGCCAGCTCCCGCTCTCTGCCCACAACGCAATCCAGCTCGCCCGCCTTTGCCTTTGCGGAAAGATCGGAGGTGTAGAGGTTGAGAAATTTGCGCTTGTCCGCATTCTTCTTCTTTTGCTGCTTCGATTCGGTTGTCTGCTCGCCTTCGTGCGCTTTTCCGCCGTTGAACATGGCGGAGCCGAAGAGCTTGCGGAAGTCGATCGCGGGATTGCGGTTGTCGATCTCGCCCGAATCGGTCTCCTCGGGCAGTCCCTCGTCGTCCGACTGCGCGATGGCTTCCAATTCCTCGTCCATGCGGTCGAGATCGTCGTCGGTCAGTCCCATTTTTTCAAGCATGCTGTCCACGGGACCGATGCCCAATTCCTTGGCACAGCGCAGGCACAAGCCCTCATTGACCGAGCTTCCCTGATCAAGGCGGGTTATGAAAACCACGGCGGGTCGTTTTTTGCATTTGACACATAATTCCATATCGATTTGTTACCTCGTTCTTGCCCATCGGGCGGGTTTTGTGACGGCAGATTTAATAAGGAAGGGCAAGCATGCCCAGAGAAAAGTGCTGTGCGAAAAAAGTGTAAAGGACGGAATCATGAATTGCCTTGACCGAAAAGACCGAGGGGAAGGAGACGGCTAAGGTCGGTCCGAAGGCGCTGAGGACAAAGCAGAGGATCCACACCCATAAAAATCCATATACAATGCCGATCAACGCGCCGCCGAGAGAATTGATGGCGTGCAAAACCGGCATTTTAGCGACAAGATTCAATGCGCGGAAAATGAGACGGCAGGCAATGGACGCCGCCAGAAAGAGAAGGAGAAACGAGAGCGCCAGTGCAACGGTGTGACCGATGGGTTCGGCGATATAGGTGCTCAGATGCCCGATGGCTTCCTCACCGTTCCCGCCGAGTTCCGCGAGCTTTTGGGACATTTTGTCGGAATCGATGCCGAATGCGCCCGCTAAAACCGTGAAGGATTCGGGCAGACCGGAAAGAAATTCCGCATCGGACGCGCCTGCGGCAAGTCCTTCGCGGATGCCGAGAAGCCAGCCGTTGATCCGATCCGAGAAGAAGCCCGTGAGCTGTTTCTTGAACAGGGACGCTAGTCCCGACGAAAAGAGCACGGCGACCAGTCCCGACAGGACAAAGGATGCCAAGCCCATCACCGAGCGGATAAATCCGCGCCGACGTCCGAGAATCACGGCGAAGATAAACAGGGAAAGCAGGACGAGATCGATAATGATAGCCATAAAGTCACCTCGTTTTAATTGTTACCGCCGTCGGCGGCGAAGGCCTCGGCGAAGCTGATATACTGTGCGCCGGATTGATAGCAGATATAGCCGCCCGCATCCGAGCACAGGAGAAAGTCGGAGGGGGAGCCGTCGGGAACAAGGCTCGATACTTTGCCGCCCCGGTACGGGATATAAATGAGCTGATCGGCGGTCAGGACGCACAGCGCATTCTGTGCCGCCGACATGCGGATGATCTTGCCCGTAATCTCAGCGGTGCAGACCGTGGTGCCCAAAGCGTCGAGAACGGTCACCGTACTGTCGCCGCCCACAAGGCTGTGGGACACGGCAAGCGTCGTATAGCCGTTCTGCATACAGTATGCGGTGGGCGTTTTCAGGGGCGCATATGCCGTGATCAGTCCGAAATCCGCGCCGTAAAACAGGACGGACGCATCGGTGAAGACCGTGAAAGTGCCGTCCGCGCGGTAGTCCGCCGTGGCGGCGAATTGTCCGTTCAGTGTCTCGGTATACTCGGTCTCTCCGCTTTTGGTGTTGCAGATCATGATCTCGCTGTAGAATTCGCTGTCGGCTGTGCCGCACGAAAGAACGAGCAGATGCGAGCCGTCGGGCGACAGGGAAATATCCACGACGGTCTTATCCTTTTTCACCGAGCAGATCACCTCAAAATCGGAATCGTACACCGTGACCTCGGATCGGTACTGCGCCGAGCCTGTGACCAAGGCGAAGGTGCCGCTGTCCGACATGTCCGCCGCCGTGATGGCGTAATCGGTCGTGCCGCTGTACAGGGTGCTGAAGGTATTGTGCACCGAAAAGCCCGTACTGCCGAGATCATATACAAGGATCTGCTTCGCGCCCGTGCAGGAGACGGGATAGGAATAGTACAGGTCTGCGGAAAAAATATCGCGGTTTGTGGTGCTCTTGATCTGAAGTCCCACAGCGCCCGATACTGCGATGTCGC
>CABUHM010000250.1:0-2674 GCA_902491355.1 uncultured Eubacteriales bacterium | reverse complement strand
TTCCGATGCGCGATCAGGTGCTTGTACTCGCCGTGCATGGGGACGAAAAATTTCGGCTTGGTGAGCGCGTGGAGCAGTTTCAGCTCCTCCTGGCACGCATGTCCCGAAACGTGGACAGCCACCGAAACGTCCTGGAACACGGTCGCACCGCGGCGATACAGCTCGTTGATAATACGGTCGACCAGCTTTTCGTTGCCGGGGATGGCGGTAGCGCTCATCACCACCAAATCGCGCGGACCGAGGTCGATCTTGCTGTGCACGGAGAACGCCATGCGGTACAGTGCGGACATGGGTTCGCCCTGACTGCCCGTTGTGATGATGCAGAGCTGTTCCATGGGGTAACGGTGAATTTCGTTGATATCAATGAGCACGCCGTCCGGCACGGTCATATATCCCAGCTCCAGCGCCGCTCCCACGATGTTGAGCATGCTTCTGCCGGTGATCGCGACCTTGCGGTTATACTGCGCCGCCGTATTGATGATCTGCTGTACGCGGTGAACGTTGGAGGAGAAGGTGGCGACCACAATGCGCTTATCGGTGTGGTGCATAAAAATGTTGTCAAGCGATTTTCCCACCTTGCGCTCGGACGGCGTAAAGCCCGGGCGCTCCGCGTTGGTGGATTCTGCCATCAGGAGCAGGACGCCCTCTTTTCCCAGTTCGCCGAAGCGGGTCAGATCCATCATTTCGCCGTCGATGGGCGTGATGTCCAGCTTGAAGTCGCCGGAATGGATCACCAGTCCCGCAGGCGTGCGGATGGCAAGCGCCACCGCGTCCGCAATGGAGTGGTTCACCCGAATCAGCTCGATCGAGAAACAGCCGAGCCGGATGGTATCACCCGCATGCACCACGTTGAGCTTGGGGGTCTTGGGGAGCGCATGCTCGGCGAGCTTATTTTTCACAATACCGAGGGTCAGGCGGGTACCGTAGACCGGAACGTTCAGCTCCCGCAGGACATACGGCAATGCGCCGATATGATCCTCGTGACCGTGGGTCAGAACGATGCCGCGTACACGGTCCGCATTTTTTACCAAATAACTGATGTCGGGGATCACCAGGTCGATGCCGAGCATTTCATCGTCCGGAAAGCCCAGTCCGCAATCGACCACTAAAATGTCGTTTTCGTATTCGTACACGATCAGGTTTTTGCCGATCTCGTTCAGACCGCCGAGGAAGAAAATCTTCAGCTTGGAGGCGGATGCCTTCGATGCCTTTTTCTTGGGGCGTCTTGTTACCTTCGCCGTGTTATTCGTATTGTTCGTATGATTCGTGTTATTTGTGTTGTTGTTTTCTGTTTTTGCCATAAATGATCCTTTCTTCCGTTTTCAAACTGTGCGCAGTGATTTTGCGCAAAACGAACAAAGCCTGTCATAGACAAGCCGGAATCCTGTTTTTGGTTTTTTTGAGGAGACGGTGCCAACCCGCCCGGTATCCGGTTCAATACGGCCGACCGAATACGCAAAGGATACGGGTCTGCATTTTCCGCTCCGGAACGCAGAGCGTTCTGTTCATCAAAACGGTCTTCACAGATTATCGTTAATTGTAGCATACAATTGTGACCTGCGTGAAGGGATAACTATGAATGAATTGTTAATTTATTCCATATGTTTGCCGTATAATGATCGCACGGGTCGCGCAAACTATGCATGAAACGTCATGACAAAAGGAGAATCGAACCCAATGAAACAAAACAGAATTCGCACAGACGTTCCGCTTTCCCCTCTTGTAGAGGATGTCATCGAAGCCTATTCGATTGCCGGCTGTGACACCGACCTGATGGGAAGCTACACCGGACAGGTGAAAAAATCGCCCGACCGCGCGCACGGTGCGGTCAACGCCGTGATTTCGGACGAGGTGCCGGTGCAGGACGCGGACGATCTTTGAGCCTCCCGCGCGGAGAGCCTCTTTTCCGTTTCCTGCCCAACCCCCTTTCTCCGAGCTTCGCCTTTTCCGCTTACCACAAAAGAAGGATCAATCCCCACACCGCCGCGGCAGCCGCCGCGCCTGCGAAAAAGGAAACAAGATGCCGCGGCAGCCGCCGTGTGGGGCGGGGCAGTGTGATCTGGTTTTCCTCCATGATCCGCTGTGCCGTTTTCACCATATCCTCCTCGGAGCGGGTGGTCGCGGCGGCATTTTCACGCAGGATGAAATATGCCTCGTCGAAGATCCCGTCCTGGAGATTCTTGATCTGAATAATGCGCTTCTGACAACCCTTCATGTTTTCTCTGTTCCCTTCCCGTTACCGGCGATTTCCTGAATTGCCTATAGTATGCAACACCGCCGCGCCGCCTATTCACTTGCCGCCTGTCAGCCGTCACATTTCTTCGGCGGCACGCAAAAAAAGGTACGAAATCCGAAAACACGTTCCGTACCTTTTTTCATTTTGATATTGGCTTATCCCGCCGACTTGATTACATGGGCTTCCGTGCTTCTATGGGTTGCATGGCGTCGCGATATCGGAAGAGGAACACGCCCAGGAGGACGTTCGCCGCGCCGCCGGCAATGCCGCTGACAGACTGTATGCCGAAGGAATAGAGAGAGCCGAGCGCGGAGAGCGCGCCGACGATGATCAGGATCACTGCAACATACGAGGAAATATGCGAGTTTGCGATATTGTTTCTTGCCGCCTTGCGGATGACGCCCAGCGTCCGAAGAGCGCCCACATAAAATGCGATCC
>CABUHM010000249.1:0-2681 GCA_902491355.1 uncultured Eubacteriales bacterium | reverse complement strand
GGGCATACCGCCCGCGCCGTGGAACTGTCCGGCATTAACATAGGCATGACGGTCGCGGATCTCCACACGCACGATGCGCTCGGGGTTTTCCACATCCACACGGATACCGGGGACGGCGCTCAGCACCACGCCGCCGATATCTGCCGATATCTGAGGGGAGGTGAGGGGAAAGCGCTTGTCCGAGCGGCGGGCGTCTGCCTTGAAGGTGTGCACGCCCGCAAGGTGGCGCGGAAGATACTCGGCGGCGCACGCGCGAATGGCTTCCATGTTCTTCTCGGTCTCGGCGGCGCGGCTGACGGCGGCGATGCCGAAGATCTTCAGGAGCGCGTCCATGCACCCGTCCATATCGCAGGTGTCGGTGAGCGGCTCCACATAAATGGCGCTCTGCGCACGGCTGACCTTGAATTCGCCGTACCGTGCGGCGCGCTTTTCCACCGTGCGGATGAGCTGACGCTCGAAGGTGGATTTATTCAGCCCCTTGAGGGCGATCTCTCCGTATTTGCACAGAAAAACTTCTTTCATATTGTATGTGTCCTTGCCGTGCGCATTGATCGGGCGGGGGGAGCGAAGGCCCGTGCGCACATGCATCCTTTCGTTTGGTGTGGACGGAAAACGGCTTCAGCGAACCTGACCGTCGCCGTCGATGAGATATTTCACGGTGGTCAGCTCGGTCAGCCCCATGGGACCGCGCGCGTGGAGCTTCTGCGTGGAGATGCCCACCTCGGCGCCGAATCCGAATTCCCCGCCGTCCGTAAAGCGGGTGGAGGCGTTGACATAGACCGCCGCCGCGTCGATCTCGGCTTGGAAACGGCGGGCATTGTGCATGTCGCGCGTGATGATAGCTTCGCTGTGTCCCGTGGAGTAGCGGGAAATGTGGGCGATGGCTTGGTCGAGGGAGTCCACCACGCGCACGGCGAGAATGTAGTCGTTGAATTCGGTGGCGTAATCCTCCTCGGTGGCGGCGACCGCGTTGCAGTCGGTGTCCTTCAGGATTTCGAGCGAAGCGGGACAGCACCGCATTTCCACATGGAACGCCCATGCCGCGCGGACGAAGCGGGTCAGAAATTCCTGCGCGACATCCCGATGCACCAGAACGGTCTCAATGGCGTTGCACACCGACGGACGCGAGGTCTTGGCGTTGACCGCGACCCGAACCGCCATGTCTAAATCCGCCGAAGCGTCCACATACAGGTGGCAGTTGCCCGAGCCTGTTTCAATGACCGGCACCCGCGCGTTTTCCACCACCGAGCGAATCAGTCCCGCGCCGCCGCGCGGAATGAGGCAGTCCACCAGTCCGCGCTGATGCATGAGCACCTGCGACGCAACATGGGTCGTGTTGTCCAACAGGGCACAGCAGGCGGCGTCAAAGCCGTTTTTGGCAAGCGCGGTCTTGATGCATTCCACCAAAGCGCGGTTGGTGCGGATGGCTTCCTTGCCGCCCCGCAGGACACATGCGTTGCCGGTCTTGATGCACAGTGCGGCAGTATCCACGGTCACGTTGGGACGCGCCTCGTAGATGACGGCGACCACGCCGAGCGGCACGCGCACGCGGGTGATCTTCAGTCCGTTAGGGCGCACCCAACATTCGCCGTCGCCCACGGGGTCGTGCAGACCCTGCAATTCGCCCAGTGCCGCGCGAATGCCCTGCAGGCGCGCGCTGTCCAGCTTGAGCCGATCCAGCATACCCGAGGCGATGCCCGCCTCCCGCGCCGCCGCCGAGTCCTCGGCGTTTGCCGCCAAAATCTCGCCCTCGTGGCTCTCGAGCAGTGCGGCAAGGTCGGCAAGCACGGCGTTCTTCTGTGCCTCTCCGGCACGTGCCAGTGCGGGTGCGGCGCTCTTGGTCTTGGCGCACAGACCCGCTACATATTCCTTAACTTCTTTCATGCGTGTTCTCCTTCGTTCGTTTCGGCGGATGATTTGTTTTTTCGTTCGGTGCGTCCGTATCTGTCGCACAGGTCGCGCACGGGACACCTCGGACAGGCAGGATTGCGCGCCGTGCACACCTCTCTGCCGAAGAGCACCAGACGGTGACAGAAGTCCGACTGCTCCTGCGGCTCGATGGCGTCGCACAGGATGCGTTCGATGCGGAGCGGGTTGCGTTCGTCCTCTGCACAGAAGCCGAAGCGTCCCGCCAGACGGATGCAATGGGTATCGGTGACCACGGCGGGAAGCCCGAACACGTCGCCGCGGATGAGATTTGCGATTTTTCTGCCCACGCCGGGCAGAGCAAGCAGAGCGTCCATATCGGACGGCACCTCCCCGCCGTACTGCTCGGCGAGGATGGCGCCGGCGGCGCGGAGGTTCTTTGCCTTGGTGCGGTACAGTCCGCAGGAGCGGATGTAATGCTCCACATCCTCCTGAGAAGCCGCCGCCATGGCGCGCGCGTCCGGAAAGGCGTTAAACAGAGCGACGGACACCTCGTTGACCCGCTTATCGGTGCACTGCGCCGAAAGCATCGCCATGACGAGAAGGCGGTATGGGTCGCCTTCAAAGACAAGGGCGCATTCCGCCGCCGGATACAGCTCCCGCAGACGGGCGGTGAGGCGGGCGCCCTTTTCGCGCAGAGCCGCCTTCTGCTTCCGTTCCCGCGCGGTCATGACTGCGCCTCCTGCAGGGCGTCGCGGATCCGTTCCCGATACTGTGCGGGACGGATCAGGGTCATATCCGCCAGTCTGCCCGCC
>CABUHM010000248.1:0-2690 GCA_902491355.1 uncultured Eubacteriales bacterium | reverse complement strand
GCAATACATTTTGCGCGGGATTTTCAAAAGAACGCCGTCTTTTCGTAAATCATGACAAAAACCGCCGCCGTGTTTTTGCACGACGGGCGGACAAACACATGCACTGTCGCGCGGTTCGATAACTAACCGAGCAACACACAAAATGTGCACCTGATTTGAATTTACGTTTTGATTAAGACAGCAATCACTCGGTTTCAATCTTCTGATTGCAAGCGGGGCAAATGATGGTCTCTCCGTCTATGGAGCTGTCGAAGCAGACCTTCTCGCCACAGTTGGGGCACTCGATCTCGATGAATTCGTCGTCATCATCATCGTCATCCTCATCCTCGTCGTAATCGTCGCAATCGCATACGTCGCCGTCCTCGTAAACGAACTCCTCCAGATCGCCCAGATCGTAGTCCAGCTCGTCCACGTAGTCCACCATGTTGTCCATGTCGGTCTGCAGATCGGTCACCTCGGAAGCGATCGTGTCCAGACAGTCCACAATGGCGGCAATCAGCTTGCCTTCCTTTGCGGAGGTGTCATACTCCATGCCTTCCATAAGACCGCGGATAAAAGAAACCTTTTCCTTCATGTCCATTGTTCAATCCTCCGTTTACTTGTGCTTACGCTCTTTCCATGTATTCGCCGACACGGGTGTCGATACGAACCATATCTCCGACATTGATAAACAGCGGAACCTTGATCACAGCGCCCGTTTCGAGCGTTGCGGGCTTGGTGGTGCCGGTTGCGGTGTCGCCCTTGAAGCCGGGCTCGGTATCGGTGACCTCAAGCTCCACAAAGATAGGCGGCTCCACGCCGAACACGTTGCCCTTGTAGGAAATGATCTTGCACATCATGTTCTCTTTTACGAAACGGAAATTGTCGTCGAGCTTATCTGCGTTCAGGGGCAACTGCTCGAAGGTTTCCATATCCATAAAGTAGTACAGCTCGCCGTCGTTGTACAGATACTGCATTTCCTTTCTCTCCACATAAGCGTTCTCAAACTTATCGGTGGGGTTAAAGGTCTTTTCCACAACGGCACCGGAAATGACGTTTCTCAGCTTGGTGCGGACAAAAGCCGCGCCCTTGCCGGGCTTCACGTGCTGGAACTCGATGACCTGCATCACGTTTCCGTCCATTTCAAAGGTAATGCCGTTTTTAAAATCGCCTGCTACTACCATTCGTACTGTATCCTCCGTAACTTGAATTGAAATGATTCACATACATTTTTATCATACACTATTATTCCGCTTTTTGCAAGTGTTTTTCTAGAAAAAGCAGGAATATTCCGTTTTTTGGAAAAAAAGCGGCGTTATACAGCCCATTCGGCGCGGCGTACACCGTCCGTGACCCGCTTTTCGGTCACAGAACGATCAATTCCTTGGGGGCGAGCGTAATGTCGCGGATGCCGTTTTCCTCCACAAAGACCATGTCCTCAATACGGACACCGAAGCGCCCGGGCAGGTAAATACCCGGCTCTGCCGTGACCACATGACCGCATTCCAGACGGGGTGATTCATGGATGAACAGACCCACGCCGTGACCCAGACCGTGACCGAAATACTCGCCGTATCCGGCATCGGCGATGATCCGACGCGCCGCGGCGTCCGCATCACGGCAGAGCGCGCCCTTGTGCATAGCTTCGATCGCCGCATTCTGCGCGTCTGCCACGGTCTGATATACCCGACGCATCTCGTCGTCGGGCTGACCGATGCACACGGTGCGCGTCATATCCGAGCAGTAGCCGTTTTTGATCGCGCCGAAATCCATGGTCAGAAATCCGCGCTGGATCTTTACGGGACGCGGCACGCCGTGCGGGAGGGACGATGCCTGTCCGGACACGGCAATGGTCTCAAAGGAATTGCCCGAGGCACCGAGACGGCGCATGCGCATGTCCAGCTCAAATGCCAGCTCCTGCTCGGTCATGTCGGTCGAGATGATACCGAGCACCTCGCTCAGCGCCTGCTCGGCAATGCGCTGTGCGGCAATGATCTCTTCCCTTTCCTTGGGCGATTTGAATTCGCGGAGATTTAAGATCAGCTCGTTTACGGGGACAAAACAGGTGTCGGGAAGGCGCTTTTGCCACTCCGCCAGCTCATGGCAGGTCATGGAGCGATCCTCGTAGCCGAGAGAACGGATGCCCGCGCCCAGCAACAGGTGGCGCAGACCCGCGATCCCGTCGGCATCGGTCAGCGCGATCTTAATTTCGGGATCGACCTGCTTCCGTGCCGCCTCGGTATAGCGGGAATCGGTATAGATCACCGCCTCGTCGGGCGTGATCAAGAGAAATCCGTCGGTATAGTGAAAGCCCGTGAAATAGTACAGGTTCAGTTCGTCGGTCACAAGGACGGCTTCGGGGACTGTTCCCAGCTTTTGCTGTAAGCGTTTGATTGCTTCTGTCATGATTGACTTCTTCTCCTTTGCTATTTATGCTTGCTGTGCAAGAAATTTTTCGTAATCGCGTTGCATGGTCAGCGCATCGTCCGCCATGGTGCCGTCCGATTCGCAGATGATGCGCGGGGTCAGTCCGTTTTTGGCGATCACCGCCATGAGCGGCTCGTGGAACGGTCCGAAATCGGTGTCGGCAAAGGTCAGATGGCGCTTTTCTCCCGCGCCCGTGTATTCGATGTGCGAGAAGTGACAATGCAGGGTCTTTGCCTTTTCAGCGCCGAGGGCGTGATCGATGCTGTCGAACACGCGCATGTAAT
>CABUHM010000247.1:0-2691 GCA_902491355.1 uncultured Eubacteriales bacterium | reverse complement strand
CGGCTGGCACCGGGCATTGCCGTGTTCGGACTTTCCTTCATCACCCTGTTTTCCGCGACCCTCATTGCCAAGGATCGGGAAAGCGCGTTTCTGTCGAGGCTGTATACCACGCCTCTCACCGCGTCGGATTACATCATCGGCTACGCACTGCCCATTCTTCCCATTGCCGCGGCGCAAAGCGTCATCTGCTACGGTGCGTCCGTCCTTTTGGGATTGCGCGTCACGGTCAATTTGCTGTATGCCGTCCTGTTCATTCTCCCTGTATCCCTGTTTTACATCGCCGTGGGACTGCTTTGCGGCAGTGTGCTCAGCGTGAAGCAGGCGGGCAGTATCTGCGGTGCGCTTTTCACAAATCTGTCGGCGTGGATGTCGGGCACATGGTTCGACCTCGAGCTGATGGGCGGCGCTTTTCGCAGGATCGCCTATGCCTTGCCGTTCGTGCATGCCGTGGAGCTGGAGCGGACGGCGCTCAGCGGCGATTTTTCGGGTATTTTGCCCCACCTTTTGTGGGTGACAGGCTATGCGGCTGTCGCCATGGTGATCGCCGTGGCGCTGTTCCTGCGGCAGATGAAGCGGCAGTGATCGTCAAAAAAACGGGACAGCTTCCGATGCGAGGTGTGCATCGGAGGCTGTCCCGTATATTTTTTGTACTGTGACCGAGGGACGGCTCACAGCTTGTTGAACTGCTGACGGTATTGCTCGGGCGATTCCTTTTTCTCCGCCTTCTTTTGCCGACGGGAGGAAACGGCGGCATAGATCGCGCCGAAAATGAGATAGCCGAAGGTGATGAGAATGCCGATGGCAAGCATGCCGCGGGTCTTTTCGGTATTGCTCGACGCCAAAAACAGGAGCAGGAACACCGAGATCATCAGGCTTGCATAATGGAGCAGAAGTCGGATGAGGATGTTCCACTTCGGAATGCGCAGGATCAGATTGCACAGGGACACGAAAAAGGCGAACGCTAAAAACAGTCCCATGGAGGAGAGGGTGGGGGCAAGCCGTCCCGAGCCGGACGCGGCGATGCCCGCAAACAGGAAGAGAATGCAGGTAAAGATCAGGCATGTGGGGTAAAGAATGCGGTAAAGTATAAATTTCAGGATTTTCATACGTCGCTCCGTTCCGTTTGTCGGATTTCTCATGCTCTCCGTACATGCATACGGCATACGCAGAGGGCTTTTGTGTATTATAGCATTTTCCCGACGCGATTGCAACGGTTTTCGATAAATTTTGCCGTTCGGCACAAAAGCGCCGAAAATGCATATAATATCGTGAAAATGTATATAAAGTAGTTGACTTTTCGGCGTCGGAGGGGTATAATAAATTATTAAAGATATGGATTATCATGGGCGGATTGGAGTTTTTTATGAACAGACGGGAAGCCAGAGAAGTATTACTGGGTTTGATATACGAAGCGGATTTTGCAAAAAACGGGGAAGCGGCACTGCCCGATACCGATGCCATTTACCGTCTTGCGGCACAGTGCCGCGAGATCGAGCCGGATGCATACGTGGAAACGGTGTTTTCGGACATCGGCGGACATATTGCGGACATTGACCGCAGAATTTTCCTCAATACCAACGGCTGGAAGGAGAATCGGCTGTCGCGCGTCAGCCTTTCCATCATGCGTCTTTGCGTGTATGAAATGCTGTACCGTCCGGACGTTCCGTTCTCGGTCTCCATCAACGAGGCGGTGGAGTTAGCCAAGCGCTACGACCACGACAAGGCGCCCCGCTTCATCAACGGCGTGCTCAACGCCGTGGCGGAGCAGGAGGGGCTGAAAAAGCCGAAGGAGCCGGTTGGGCAATGAGTGAGTTTCTGGGAATCGATACCAGCAACTATACCACGTCGGCGGCGATTGCCGATCTTTCGGGCGTGGTGCAGAGCGAGAAACAGCTCCTGCCCGTGGCGCAGGGAGAACGCGGACTGCGGCAGAGCGACGCGCTTTTCTTTCACACCCGCGCCCTGCCCGAGATCATCGAACGGCTCGGCAGACGCGATATCTGCGCGGTGGGCTATTCTGCACGTCCGCGCGACGGCGCAGATTCCTATATGCCGTGTTTTTTGGCGGGGGAGAGTGCGGCGCGAAGCATCGCATCGGTTCTGGGTGTTCCCGCCTACCCCTTTTCCCATCAGGCGGGGCACATCGCGGCGGCACTTTACTCCTGCGGACACGAGGAACTGCACGGGACGCGCTTTCTTGCGTTTCACGTTTCGGGCGGGACGACCGATCTGCTTTCGGTCTTGCCCGACGGACAGATCACGCGGGTGGGCGGAACGCAGGATCTCAATGCGGGTCAGCTCATCGACCGTGTGGGGGTCATGCTGGGGCTTTCCTTTCCCGCAGGTCCGGCACTTGAGCTTTTGATGGGCGACACCCATCTGCCTGCGGTGCGCCCCTGCGTCCGCGGTCTGGAATGCAACCTGTCGGGCGGGGAAAACCGTGCCGCCGATATGATACGGCGCGGGGAAGAGCCGTGCGCGGTCGCGGCATACACGGTTGCCCTCATTCTGAACACCTTGGATCGCATGACCTCGGCGGCGCTGGAACAGCTCGGAAAACAGTCCGTGGTGTTTGCGGGCGGCGTTATGTCGAATTGCACCATCCGCAATTATATGCAGGAAAAATACGGCGCGTATTTCGCGGAGCCGAAGTATTCGTCCGACAATGCGGCGGGGACGGCACTTCTGTGC
>CABUHM010000246.1:0-2691 GCA_902491355.1 uncultured Eubacteriales bacterium | reverse complement strand
CATCGATCATTGCCTTAACCATATCGGCAACCGTCTTGTAGCCGCACATATACTTGCCTGCGCCCTCGGAAACACCGAGAATGACGGGGGAATTCAATTCCTGAGCCGTTTGGAGAATTGCCTTCGTCCATTCGAGATTGTTGATATTGAACTGACCGACAGCGTATTTGCCTTCCTTTGCGCGGGTCAGCATTTCTTTTGCAGAAACCAACATGTTTTTATCTCCTTTTGCTTTTATAATTGACAGTCCGATACACTCGGACGATCATACAAATTCATCATACCACATTTTTCCTTCCGTGTCAATGAATTATCCGGCAGGAATGGGCGGTATTTCATTATTTTTCGATGCGATAGATCGCCTGTCCCTCAATATTGACCGCAGGAATGATCACGGGCGGCAGTCCTGCATTCACCGTCAGATTGGCAATTGCCGCCTTTGCGAAGGGATACAGCTCGCGGAAGGTGTCGGCATGAAGCCGCGCCTTATCCTGCTCGCCCTCCCAACGGAAGATCCCGTCGATGACCAGATGCAGTGAAAATTTTGAGGCATCGTCGTCGCGGAAGGTCTCCACGGTCAGTTCTGCATTGCACCGTTGATCCTGCGTATAGCGCACCTGATGCTGATAGCTGTGCTTGAGCTGAAACTGCGCGCCGTCCGCGTCATTGTGAAGCGTGATGTCGCGCACCACATAGCCCAGCATTTCCAAACGATACATACCCTTTTCTCCTTTTTCCGATTACGATTCGCCCGGCTCAGCCGTGGTCGTAGCCGTGGTCTCCGCTAAAGAAGCATCCAGCTCTGCCGCGTTGACGGGCGCATTGAGCACGGTGGCGCGATCGGTAATAAAATCGATGGTCTTTTGCGTCAGAATTGAATAGGAAAGAGTCTCCTTGCCGTAGGTGCTCTCCAGCTCGCTTGCAGTGACCTTCTGCTGTGCCGCGAGCTTCGCCAAACCGTTGTTATAATCGTCGTCGCTCAGGGTGATGTTTTCAAGACGGGAGATATAGCATATGGTCATTTCATATTTCACGGCTTGCTGTGCGTTGAGGTCGATCCCCTTGTAAAATTCGTCCATGGTAATGCCGTACAGGGAGGTGACGAATGCCTCAAGCTCGTAGCCGTAATAGCTTGCATAGCTGCGGTAGTAATCCACATAGTAATCGTAATTGTTGCGATATTCCTCCTGCGGCAGAGAGCTGATCTTCACGTCCTTGAGCAATGCGTCAAGCACGGCATTGTCCCAATTCTTCTTGATCGCAAGATAATTCTGCTCATGGAGCTGAACGCGCAGGGCGGCAAGATATTCGTCCACCGTGGTCTGCTCAGAGTTTGCGGCAACAAACGCGTCGTCAAGCTCAGGTGTCACGGTCACGCTGACCGAATTGATGGTCACTTCAAAGGTAACAGCCTTGCCCGCGTAGGTTTCCGGTTTGTAATTGTTCGGAAATGTCAGGTTCAGCGTCACGTTGGTATTCGGCTCCTTGCCGATGAGTCCGCTCTCAAAGCCGTCAATATACGCGTGGGAGCCGATCACCAGACTAGGATTATTACCGGAGCAGTTATCGTCCTTCTGTCCGTCCACATATCCTACGAACGTGATATCCACCGTATCGCCCTCCTGGACGGGACGGTCGGTCACGGGAGTCGATTTTGCGGCGGCTTCAAGCGCCTGCTTTACGGCGCTGTCCAGCATTTCCCGGGTAATGCCGGCATCGACCTGAACATTTGCGTAATCAGGAAGGGTGATGAGCTGACTTAAATCATAGTCGTAGTTGCTGTACCGACCGAGCTTGGAGCCGGACATATCATCCACGGGGGACGAAGGCTCGATATATTTGATCTCAAAGGTATCCTCGGTCGTGCCGGCATCGGTTGTGGTCTGGCTGTCGCGGTCAGTCGTAGTGTCAGATGAATTCCCGTCTCCGGAATTGGCGGGGCGGACAACGCGGAATATCAGGAGCGCGGACAGTGCCACGATCATCACTGCCATGATGCAAATGATGATCAGGGACACGCGATCCATTTTTTGCTTCTGTGCGGGCGCGTTATCATCCTCCGACGTCTCGTCGGCCGTGTCGTCGGACAGGTCGGAATCGGCATCGGCACTGCCCTGCTCCGTTTCCTCTTCATCCGCATTCACTGCAGGATCGGTCTGCTCTTCGATATCCGAGGCTGTGTCGTGCGGCGCTTCGGTCGCACCGTCGTTTTGCGAAGTATCGACGGTATTTTCCTCGAATTCGCTGTTCTTGTTTTCTTCCATTTTGTTTCTCCTTCGTTTATGTTACGATTCCTTATCGGAACGGTCACCCGACTGTCCCTTATCCTTTGCGGATATGGTTTTCATGATCTCATTCAATTTTTCGAGCACGGAAGCAAGGCTTTCATCCTGCGTCACCTGATCATCCATCAGGTTGCGATGAGGATTCCCGTTTTTCGGCGCATTATCCTCCTGCGGCGGAATTTCCACGCACGCTTCGGTCTCGGGCGTTTCATTTTTCAGGGATACCGTGGTATTGAGGACATCGGACTCCGCAGAATCATAAAATGCGCTGTGGGTGGAAGCGCGGCGCTCGGGACGGCTCGGCGAAACCGCGATCACATCGTCCGAGACGGAGGCTTGGTCAGCGACATCTTCGGTCGGTGCGGCATCGGTCAGCATCACATCGCCGTCTGCGGATGTATCCGTT
>CABUHM010000245.1:0-2693 GCA_902491355.1 uncultured Eubacteriales bacterium | reverse complement strand
CACGGAATGCACGGTGTCGCCGTTTTCCAGAAGATAAAGCACGCCCAGCGTGTTGCATGCCAGAACCTGAACACCGCCCTTGGTCTTTTGATACAGGACAGCCGCCAGATTCGTGGGGATCGCCGCCATGTCAAGAGAGCCGTTGATCAGACCCGCCGTCACCTGATCGGGGGCAGTCGCCACCGTCACGGTGTATGCGTTCTTGGCTTCGCCGGCTTCGTTCTGCTCCATGAGGTAGGACGCACCCATGCCCGTCGGTCCTGCCAGAACGGCAAGATTGACTGCCGTGCGTTCCGCCGGCGTCGGACCGTCCTGCCCGGTAGTAATCTCACCTACGGGTGCGGAGGTGCCCGGTACGGTCGTGGTTTCGCCGTCCCCCGTGCCTGTACCGCAGGCGACAAGCGCAAACAGCATCAGGACGCTGAGAACAGCGCACAGAATTTTCTTTTTCATATTAAAAATCATCCTTTCTTTGATGAAGATTTACATTGGGTCGTTTTGCGCACAGCCCTGCGCCAGTGCCTGCAGTGCCGCGCGATCCGGAACGGAAACGGTCTTTCCCTCGCGGAAGGCAAGCCCCTGCGCCGCCAGTGCATCAAACGCACGGTAAAGAGACGCACGCCCCACCGACAGCATATCCGCCAGTGTACTCAGCGAGACCGTCAGACGGTACTTGCCATCGCCGTCGCGGGGCAAGCGACAGAGATAGTCCGCCAAGCGCTTTTCGGTTCCCGACGCGGTGAACGTTCCGATCCGCTCATTGAGGAAGCGAATGCGGGAGGACAGAAGCCCGATATAGCGAAGCGCAAAATCCGCATTGCTCCGCAGTGCGCGATCCAACCGCTCCTTCGGAAGGTAAAGCACCCGACTCTTTCCCCGTGAGCATACCGTGCTCACCGATCGATCGCCGTCCCCGAACAGGGTGGACAGCCCGAACAGACCCGGCGCGGTGATGGTGCGCAGAACGGTGGTGCCGTCCGCCGCCAGAACCGTCAGCCTGCCCGAGAGCAGAAGCACCAATGCCGAAAGCGGTTCGCCCGCTCGACAGAGACAGTCCCCGCTACCGCACTCCCGCATCAATGCATCCGAAAGCAGGGTGTTCAAAAAAGGGTCGCCGCATGCGGAAAACAGGGGGATCTGCCGAACGATATCGTTTCTGCTCTTCATACGGTATCCTCCCTCTCCGCTCCGTTACACCGACCGAAGCATTTCAGCGCATCGATATTGTATCATATGAGACACTTTTTGTCAATACCTTAGAAGCGTTTTAAGAAAATTTTCCCATGCGCGGTACACGCATTTTCTTTTGCCCGATGCGGGGCATGTACGGACACGCCGTCTCATATAATGCGATAACGGCAGTCCGCATCCGAAAGCGGTCTGCCGCAATTCAAAAAGGGGATCATGCCGTGCAATATCAACCGTTATCCAATGATGAGGTCGCCGCCTCCCGCCGCGCGCACGGGAGCAACCGCATCACACAAAAGAAAAGCCGCGGATTCTGGAGCCGCTATGCGGCAAATTTTTCCGACCCGATCATCCGCATCCTCCTTCTGGCATTGGGCATTCAGCTCCTTTTGCTGTTGGTGCAGGGCGGGAGCTGGATGGAATTCGGTGGCATCGGCTTTGCCGTGGCGATATCCACGCTGGTGTCCACCCTGTCGGAATACGGCTCGGAGCGCGCATTTTGCAAAATGCGGGATCAGGCGGCGGATATCCTTTGCACCGTCCTGCGCGCCGAGGGACGCATTCAGCTTCCCGTAGGCGATCTGGTGGCGGGCGATCTCGTCGTTTTAGAGGCAGGCGACCGCATCCCCGCCGACGGAATCCTGGCGGAGGGCGCGCTGACCGTCGATCAGTCGGCACTTAACGGGGAAAGCCGCGATGTCCCGAAAACGCCCGATACGGCGACGCATGAGGCGGGAAGCCGCGTATGCGCCGACCCGCTGACCCACGCCTCATGTCTGTCACGCGGGAGCATCGTTTCAGGCGGGAGCGGCACCATGCTCGTCCTGCGGGTGGGCGACAACACCCTGTACGGCTCCATGATGGCGGATCTGCAAACCGAATCGCGGGAAAGTCCGTTGAAGGAACGGCTGACCGGATTGGCGCGCACCCTCAGCCGCATCGGCTACGGCGCGGCGGCACTGGTCACGCTGAGCGACCTGTTTCGCCTGTTCGCCTCGGGCGGGGGACTGTCCATGCCCTTCCCACAGCTCCTGTCCCACCTCCTGCACGCCCTCACGCTGGGCATCACCACCGTGGTGGTGGCTGTGCCTGAGGGACTTCCCATGATGATCACCGTGGTGCTCTCCTCCAACTTGTTCCGCATGGCAAAGGACAATGTCTTGGTGCGCCGTCCTGTGGGCATCGAGACTGCCGGATGCGTGAACATCCTGTTTACCGATAAGACCGGAACTCTGACGCGCGGACGCCCGCAAATGGTTTCCTTCTGCGATGCGGCACTGCATTCCTATCCTTCATGTGCGCGCATCCCCGAGCCGCTCCGACGCTATCTCATACTGTGCGCCGTGCGCAATACCGGCAGTACATGGCAGGGGAGCGAGGTTTCGGGCGGCAACGCCACGGAACGCGCGCTTCTTTCCTTCTGCCTGCCCTCGCCGCCCAAGGATCTGCTTGCCTGTCCCGTGATCCGACGCATCCCGTTTGACAGTGCGAACCGCTTTTCTGCC
>CABUHM010000244.1:0-2698 GCA_902491355.1 uncultured Eubacteriales bacterium | reverse complement strand
GAGGTGCCCGTGGTCGCGCCGGAGGATCTGCCGCTGTCTTTCCACGCAGAGCCACTCAACCTTCCCAGCATAGGTGGCGTCGTTATCGGGCAAGAGGAGCGGGAAATGGATGCGCTGTCTTATTTCATGCTGGAGGAGCTTATGCGATGCAGACGGGACAACAGACACGGCGGCAGAGGGCAGCTGTTGAGCGCAGCCCATGCGGCAGGCTTTTTCGCCACGGAGAGCGAGGTGAGAAACAGTCTGCATGCACTGAGCGAGCAAGGCTATATTTACTCACGCCGCGGGCGGGGCGGCAGCGATATTACCGAGCTCGGAATGGAGCTACTGCGATGCAAAAACCTGTGATTCGATGTCGTGTCCTGACGAAAATGGATCATATGGTCTTTTTGGCTGTCCTGTACACCCTGTTTTCTATAGCGCATACTGCTTGGAAACACAAGTGAACAAAAAATGGCGGCCTCTTCCTCTGTAAATATGTACAAAATTTCTTTTTGAAAGCTGTATCTATTAAATAGAAAAAATATTTTAGAAGAAATATCATGTTTTGGAACGGTAATTGCTGTAATAAAAGCAGATGATGACTTTCGTCATAATTAAATCGGAGGTAAGAAAAATGAGTTACATTTCCAAAACGATGATTGACCTGGACGAACAGATGCTCAAAGGCGAAGAAATGACCAATATCAAGGCGATTCCGGGCGAGCGTTGGTTCCCTCTGGAAACGACCATTGATCAGGACTTTGTTGAGTATTGGGGCGGCGACTGGGGATGCTCCTCTGAATACACGAAGCTTCGTGCCGTTGTGATGCATCGCCCCGGTCCCGAAGTCGATAATTTCGATTTCAATGAGGTGCGTTTCCGCGCACCGGTCGATCCCGAGCTTTTCCGCAAACAGCATGACACATTGGCCGATTATTATCGCAACCACGGTATCAAGGTCTATTATACGCCGGGTGGCCGCGCAGATCGTCCCAACTCTGTTTTCTGCCGTGACAAACTCTTCATGACGCCGGAGGGCGCGATCATTACCCGTCTGGCCATGAAGGAGCGCCGCGGTGAAGAGCGCTATGTTGCACAGGCCTGCGCCGATGCGGGCGTTCCTATCGTTCGTACCATCGCTGGCGACGGTATCTTTGAAGGCGCAAACGCGATGTGGGTCGATCGTCATTGCGCGATCCTCTCCCTTTCCTCCCGCGCGAACCGCAGCGGCTATAATCAGATGGTCGATGAGCTGACTCGTCAGGGTGTTACGGACATCATCCCCATGCAGATTCCCTATGGTCATGCGCACATCGACGGTCTGCTGAACATCGCCAGCGAAGATACCGTTGTTATCCACTCCTGTCAGGTTCCTTATGAGGTCGTGGATCGCCTGAAGAAGAAGGGCTTCCGCATCATTGAGACCCCGTCCTACACCGAGACCAAGTACGGCCATGCCACCAACTTCGTCGCGATCGATAATGGCCACATCGTTACCAGTTGCCTTGCTCCGCAGACCTGCGAGCTGCTGGAAAAGGCCGGCATCACGGTTGACATACTCGATCTCTCCGAGCTCAACAAGGGCCGCGGTTCCGTCCACTGCATGACTGCGTTCCTGAAGCGCGACAGCAACTGATTGCGTTCTGAAGCAACGGCTTCTTTGGATTCTCACCATCGGATGGGTGGATGCACCCCTAAGCGCACTTTTATGAAAACATTCAGAATACGACATGAGAGGAGACGAAATATGAAGAAGATTTTATCAGTAATTTTGGTACTGACCATGGCGGCTACGCTTTTGGTCGGCTGCGGTGAAAAACAGGGTTCTAACAACGATGCCGAGCAGAATAACGACGACAAGGTGTTAGTGCTGCGTACTCCCACCGCGCTCAAATCCACGGACTGGATACAGACCACCCATCTGGTCGACATGCAGGTCACCTACGGCAACGTCTTTGAGGGTCTCTACGGTATTGACGAAGGTGCCGGCGGTTATTATCCAGCACTTGCAGAGGATGTTCAGATCAGCGACGATCAGCTTGTCTACACGATCAAGCTCAGAGATGCGAAGTTCCAAAACGGTGATCCGCTCAAGGCGTCTGATGTGGTATTCAGCTACGACCGCGCTATGGCGAACCCGCGCTTCAACTTTTTGACAAACATGATTGATTCCTATCGCGCCGTGGATGATCAGGTTTTCGAGATTACATTGAAGTACCCTTACTCCGCCATCCTTCATACCTTCTTCAGTATCAAGGTCACGAGTGAGCGCGAGGTTACCGAGGCGGGAGACGCGTTTGGCACAACAGTGCATAAGGCGGCCACAGGACCTTACTACTTCAGCACGTACGATGTGGCTGGCGGTTACCGGTTGGAAGCCTTCGACGATTACTGGGGCGGCGCACCGGATGTCAAGCATGTGGAATATAGACTGATCACCGAGGATTCCGCGGCTGTCATCGCCTTTGAAAACGGCGAGATCGGTTATCTGCATGATGCCCCCGTTGCTGAATGGGAGTCTCTGGCAGCCAAGGCCGGCGACAATTGCGTTATGCTCAAGGGCAACAATATCCGTACATTCTTTATCAACTGGGAATCCAAAAATAATAACGGAATTCTGGCTGACGAAAATGTCCGCAAGGCCATTCTGCACGCGATCAACAAGGAGAACATCAATGCAGCGGCTGCGTCCGGTTACGGCGCTGTGTCTCCCTGC
>CABUHM010000243.1:0-2726 GCA_902491355.1 uncultured Eubacteriales bacterium | reverse complement strand
GAGCGCTCCCGAAAACTGTCCCATCATTACGACGGGATTTCCGCAGAACGGGCAGGAGGTTGCCGCCGTGTTTTCGTCGCAGACGATCTCGCCGCCGCACGAATTGCAGATGTAGGAGCGCAAGCCCTCCACTTCCCCCTCCTGCCACTGTCCGCCGGCTTCGGTCTCCCACGACATATCGTCCTGCGCGGGTTTCAGACCGTCGTCATAACTGCGCAGGGTCTCCATATCAAATTCGGTGTCGCAGTACGGACACTTCATTTTCTGCAAGGTACTGTCAAAGGTAATGGCACCGCCGCAACAGGGGCATTTGTATTCCTGCAGAGCTTGCATATTGCATTCTCCTTTCGCCCGCGCACCACCGTCCGATGCGCGGGAGGTAGGTTCGGTAGATTAGATCCCTAAACAGACAAAATCACTGAACAACGTCGTCGCTATTGAAGGGATCGCCGCATTCGGGACAGAATTTCGGAGGATTCTTCGGATCGTCCGGCTCCCAGCCGCACTTGTCGCAACGGTACTGCGGCACGCCCGCAGGCTTCTTTGCACCGCAGTTCGGGCAGAACTTTCCCTTGTTCACCGAACCGCACGTGCAGGTCCAGCCGTTTGCGTCTGCGGGCTTCGGCGAGCCGCACTCGGGGCAGAATTTTCCGGTTGCCGTCGCGCCGCAGGAGCACTTCCATGAAGCGGGAGACGCAGACCCGTTCTGTGCCGCCTGCTGTTGTCCCATGGCGAACAGGTTCTGCGCGTTGACGCCGTTCCCCGCATTCATCGCCATACCCATGCCCATAAAGCCGGTCATTGCGCCGTTTTTGTTTTCCGCCGCCGCTTTCATCGCGTCCGCCTGTGCGCCCACAAGGGTAGCCGCCGCCATGGTGGGATCGCGCATGATCGCCGTGCGCTGTGCCTGCTTGATCATCTCGGCATCCTCGTCCGGCAGTGTCACCGATCCCAGAGCAATGCTGACGATCTTCAGACCGCGAAGCTCGCCCCATTTTGCGGAAAGCGCCGCATTCATCGCCTCTTCCAGCTCGGTGTTGTGGGACACGATCTGGTTCGGGCGCATTTCGAGATCGGACAGCCGACCGAACGCCGGCTGAAGAGCGCTGATAAATTCGGTCTTGAGCTGACTGTCCAGCTCGTCGCGGGTATATTCGCGCTCCACATTGCCGCAGACATTGGTGTAGAACAGCAGCGGATCGGCAATTTTATAGGAATACACACCGGAGCAGCGCACCGACACATCCACATCCAGACCGATCTTGGAATCCACCACGCGGAACGGAATGGGGTTCGGCGTGCCGAATTTGTTGTCGATCAATTCCTTTAGATTGAAATAATACACGCGCTGATCCTTGCCGGTGTCGCCGCCGTAGGCAAAGCGCTTGCCGATGGTGCGGAAGGTAGCCTTGATGCCCTCTCCGAGACTGCCCGAGAAGATGGACGGCTCGGTGGAGGTGTCATATGTAAATTCGCCCGGTTCGGCACAGACCTCAACGACCTTTCCCTGCTCTACGATGATCATGCACTGACCGTCTGCCACGGCAATGCCCGAGCCGTTGGAAATGATGTTGTCGTTGCCCTTGGTGTTGGAGGAGCGTCCGCTCACACGCTTCTGTCCCTTTGTGACCAGTACCTCCTTGGGCATGGATTCACAATAGAAAAACTCTTTCCATTGATCTGCCAGCGTGCCGCCGAGCGCACCGATTCCTGCTTTAATCAGTCCCATAATATGCTCTCCTTATCATAAATATAAATATTGGATCAGACGTATCCGGTCATATGCCGAAAGGTCTGAGATGATTATTTCTTTCCCGCCGAATACGGATTTTTATTTTCCTTCGGCGGATCGGGGATGACCCGCCCAGCCGAAAAACAGCATCCGCGCGATCATTGCCGCGATCCATATGACGAGCGCCGCAAACGACAGCCAGATCGGCACACGGAGCACATAGTGCAAAACGAGCAGAACCGCCGCCGGAATCAGACCTCTCGCGTTCAACAGCATATTGAAAAGCAGGGAAAGCAGAAAGCCGCCAACCCTCTTCATTTTGCGCATCCCGAACGCTCCCTTCTTCGAAACCGACCACCGCCGCGCGCCGCGCATACATCTGTGTCAGATTATTATACAATAAAGGCGTGCGGGTGTCAATATTTTCACATAAAATCCGACGTCAAAGAAGTGCGGTTCGACTGCGTTTTCCTCTCATGCCCCCGGGGAACGGTCGATTCGCTTGACAAACAGGAAAAAGACCAAAAGACCATCGATGATAAGATCGTGTATCCGCAAGCGGTCAAAAAGCACGATTGAGGACAGAACCGCGACGAGCACGATACCGACCCCGATGATCTTCGGGAGCACGCCGCGCTCCTTCGTCATCCACGCAAAGTAAGCCATGAGCGGCGAAAACAGGGAGAACAGCGTCCAGCCGATGATAAAAGACCGTCCGTAGACCCCGTGGGTCACAAAGGCAGTCACATAATAGGTGAACAGCATTCCCGCACAAAACGGAAAAATATTGCACATGGCGGCTTTTTTGGTCGGGCTGTACACAGATATCAACGTCCCGAGCAGAATCCACACCGACATTTAGGAGAAAATGTCCCCGAGCGTCGGACAGTAAAGATCAAACAGCCTTGCCGCCGCACCGAGAAAAAGTCCGACAGCAAGCATGCATGCCGGACGGAGCAGTTTATTTCTTTTCACAGTCCACATCCCACCTTAT
>CABUHM010000242.1:0-2756 GCA_902491355.1 uncultured Eubacteriales bacterium | reverse complement strand
GTAACCCGCGCGCGTGAGGGCATCGGCGGCAGTGATACAAAATCGATCACGCAGACATAATCCGCCGCCGATGCCCGTCTAAGCCGCCGTCGAGGACGGCGGCGCCCGACGCGGGGCTTCGTGCGTACCTCATCCCCGCATTTTTGCAGAGCCGAAAGAGCGGGCGACCATTGGCAGCCCCTACGAAATCAAGATGAAATCGGTGCATAGAGATAATATAAAAATCACTCTCCCAATGCACTTATTTTAAAGACTTGTTCGCTTTTTTGTTGTAGGGGCGACCGGTGGTCGCCCGCTCCTCATCTGTTTCTCGGACTCCATTCAAACGCAATTCCGCATCAATGCCACTGCAAAAATCCTCCGCAAACGCATTTTGCGGGATGGAAACCGATGCAATATCGAATGCAAAAACCAAACACTGCGGAAAAATCGGAAAACATGGGAATCAATTGCAAAAAAGCTATTGACAAAGCCCGCAGTGGGAAATATAATTAAAGAATAGGTAATAAATTAGGGTGTCCGCCGATTTCCCCATGCGGGATGTTATGACGGAGGGGGACATGCCGGCTTCGTTGCCGATCTGCACAGCGGACGGACATGACGGGCGGCGGATTGCCCATAAGCCTTGAAATTGATACCACCACACGCCGCACCGTGCGGCAGAACGGAGTAAATGAGTATGAAGCGGGAATTGATTGCTGGAATTTATGCCGATCCCGATGCCTTTGCCGGCAAGACCATCACCTTGGGCGGCTGGGTTCGGAATCTTCGGGACAGCCGCGCGTTCGGCTTTATTGACCTGAACGACGGCTCTTGCTTTGCGGGCATTCAGGTTGTGTTTGAGCGGGATCGGGTGTCGAATTACGATGAAATTGCAAAACAGAACGTGGGTGCATCCCTGGTCGTGACCGGTGTGCTCACGCTGACCCCCGGTGCAAAACAGCCCTTTGAGCTGAAGGCAACCGAAATTGCGGTGGAGGGAGCTTCTACTCCCGATTATCCGCTTCAGCCCAAGCGCCATACGCCCGAATTTTTGCGTGAGCAGGCATATCTGCGTCCGCGCACCAATTTGTTTTCCGCCGTGTTCCGTGTGCGCAGTGAGGCGGCATACGCCATTCACTCCTTCTTCCATGATCGCGGATTCGTTTATGTGCACACTCCGCTCATCACAGGCTCGGACTGCGAGGGCGCGGGCGAGATGTTCCGCGTGACCACGCTGGATCAAAACGACCTTCCCCGCACCGAGGACGGAAGTGTGGACTATTCCCGCGATTTCTTCGGCAAGAGCACGAATCTGACCGTGTCCGGTCAGTTGGAAGCCGAGACCTTCGCTATGGCGTTCGGCAATGTGTATACCTTCGGTCCCACCTTCCGTGCCGAGAACTCCAACACGGCACGCCATGCCGCAGAATTCTGGATGATCGAGCCGGAGATTGCCTTCGCCGACCTCAACGACGATATGCGTCTGGCATGGGACATGATCCAGGCTATCATCCGCCACGTCATGAAGACCTGCGAAAAGGAATTGAAATTCTTTAACAGCTTTGTGGACAAGGGACTTTTGGAGCGTCTGACCATGCTCAGCAACAGCGATTATCAGAAGGTGACCTATACCGAGGCGGTCGAGCTGCTCAAAAAGAGCGGCGCGGAATTCAAGTATCCCGTGGAGTGGGGCTGTGACCTGCAGACCGAGCATGAGCGGTACCTCACCGAAAAGATTTTCGGCAAGCCCGTTTTTGTTATCGACTATCCCAAGGAGATCAAGTCCTTCTATATGCGCCTGAACGACGACGGCAAAACGGTCGCCGCCATGGATCTTCTGGTTCCCGGTGTGGGCGAGATCATCGGCGGCAGTCAGCGTGAGGAGCGCCTCGACGTGCTTCTTGAGCGCATGAAGGAATGCGGTCTGGAGGAGAAGGACTACTGGTGGTATGTGAACCTGCGCCGTTACGGCGGCACGAAGCATGCGGGCTACGGCTTGGGCTTCGAGCGGATCATCATGTATCTGACCGGCGTTTCCAATATCCGCGACGTGATCCCGTACCCCAGAACGGTGGGCAATGCGGAATTCTGATTTTTCGGAAGAAGTTGCATCGGAATTACGCGGTAAGGTCTTGACAAATCTGCCCGCGTGTGGTATGATATCCCTGTAATTGCATGATGTAATGTTAAAGGTTATGACCGAAAAGAAGTAAGCTGCACGATTCCCCGCAGAGAGCCGTCGGTTGGTGTAAGACGGCGGGTAGGTGTGTGCCCAATACATTTCGGTAGCCGCGCACTGAAGTCCGGGTTCGGATGGGTAGGCTGTGCCGGGTACGCCCGTTATCGCGAAGGAGCATGTAGTGCTTGTTGAGGCTTTCGTCGCAAGGCGGGAGCAAACTGAGGTGGTACCGCGAAGAAATTCGTCCTCTGTCCGTTGTGACAGAGGACTTTTTTTATTTGTTTTTCGGATTTTTCGCGGAACCGTTTCCGACTACCGATGCGGCGCGTGCTGCAAAACGACTGGAAAAAGAACAGCAAAAGGAGCGAATCATATGCCGATTACCGATTTTTTGGAGCGCAATGCGCGCCTGTACCCCAACGACGTCTCGCTGGTGGAGATCAATCCCGCAAATCAGCCCGACAAAAACGTGTCGTGGAGGGAATATAACCTGATCGAAACCACGACGGGCGCAAAATACCGTCGGGAAATGACGTGGAAGGAATTCGATGTCAAGGCGAACCGCTTTGCCAATCTTCTTTTGACGCGCGGCATC
>CABUHM010000241.1:0-2776 GCA_902491355.1 uncultured Eubacteriales bacterium | reverse complement strand
AGCATATGGGCTTATTGCTCCTGTCGAGATACTTGCGGATATCCAGATATTCCTGATATGCATGCTGTAGGAGCGCGTCCTCGAACTTCACATCGTCGATGTGGGTGAGGAAGGTGGTATGACGGCAATGATCGGACCAGTAGGTGTCGATCATGCGGATCTCGGTCATGGTGGGGTCGCGGTGCTCGGCGCGGAAGTAGTCGAGGCAGAAGGTCAGATCGTCCAAGTCCATGGCAAGTCCGAGGCGGGTCAGGGTCTCCTCAAGACCGTAGCGGTCAAGCTCACGGAAGCCCGTCACGGTCGCAACCGTGGTGGGGATATCATACGGTACCGTAAGGGTGTTCGGCATATCGAGTGATGCCTCGCGCGCTTCCACGGGGTTGATGACGTATTTCTTGATCGCAGTCAGCTCGGCGTCGGTCAATTTTCCTGTCAGGATGTAGACCCTCGCCGTGCGGACAACGGGACGTTCGCCGCAGGAAATGAGCTGAATACACTGTGCGGCGGAATCGGCGCGCTGATCGAACTGACCGGGCAGATACTCCACGGCGAACACTGTTGTGTCTGCGGCATCGGCTTTGCATGCCTGCGACAGCTCCCGATAGGTCAGGTCGGTCTGCGGCTCGGAAAAGACCGTGCCGATGGCATGTTCAAACAGCTCTTTTGTGATATTTTCCGCATCGTAGCGGTTCAGAATGCGGACGCCCTGAACCGATGGAATTTGCAGAAGTCCCCGAATATCGGCAAGCAGGGCGTTTGCCTGGGATGCGAATGTCGGTTTTTTCTCGGTGTAGACGCGATAGACCATCAGTTTTCCTCCGTTGCCCGAAGTGCCCGCGTTCCGATATCGTGACGGTAATAGGCATTTCGGAAGCTGACCATATTCACTTTCTCATATGCGGCATCAATGGCTTCCCGCAGGGTATCGGCGGTCGCCGTGACGCCGAGCACTCTGCCGCCTGCGGTTTTCAGAACGCCGTCCTCGGCTTTTGCGCCCGCAAAGTATACGCTGTCGCGCACCGAGGCATCCGCCGTGATCTCAAATCCCGTTTCGTATTTCCCGGGATATCCGTCCGAAGCCATGATCACGCACGCGGCGTGTTGGGGCTTGAACTTCACCTCGGTGCGGTCAAGCGTGCCGTTTGCCGTCGCCTCCATCACGGTGAGCAGATCGCTCTCCATGAGAGAAAGCACGACTTGGGTCTCGGGATCGCCGAAGCGGCAGTTATACTCAATGACGCGCGGACCCTTGGGGGTGAGCATCAGTCCGAAGTAGAGACAGCCGCGGAAGGTGCGTCCCTCGGCGTTCATGGCGCGCACGGTGGGCAGAAAGATGGTTTCCATGCAGATGTCGGCGATTTCCTTTGTGTAGTACGGATTGGGCGCGACCGTGCCCATGCCGCCCGTATTCAGTCCTCGGTCGCCGTCCTGCGCCCGCTTGTGATCCATGGACGAAACCATGGGAACAAGGGTCTTTCCGTCGGTGAAGGAGAGGACCGAAACCTCGGGACCGGTGAGAAATTCCTCAATGACGATCCGCAAACCGCTTTCGCCGAAGATCTTATCCTCCATCATGGAGCGGACTGCCTCCTGTGCCGCTGCGCGTGTCTCGGCTATGATCACGCCCTTGCCAAGTGCCAGACCGTCCGCCTTGATGACGGCAGGAAGGGGGGCGCTTTCCAGATAGCGCATGGCGTCCTCCATGCGGTCAAAGACCTCGTAGGCGGCGGTGGGGATGCCGTATTTCTTCATCAATTCTTTGGAAAAGACCTTGCTTCCCTCGATGATCGCCGCGCGGCGGTCGGGACCGAAGCAGGGGATGCCCGCCTCACGCAGAGCGTCCACGGCGCCCGCGACCAGCGGATCGTCAGGCGCTATCACGGCAAAGTCGATGCCGTTTTCCTGCGCAAAGCGTACCTGCGCGGCAATGTCCATGGCGCCGATGGGCACGCATACGGCGTCCTGCGCGATCCCGCCGTTGCCCGGCAGGGCGTATATTTCGGTGACGCGCGGACTCTGACGGAGCTTCTTGATGATGGCGTGCTCCCGTCCGCCGCCGCCGATGACCATTATTTTCATAGTATACAGTGCCGGCTTCGGTCTCCCTTTGCAACAGTCGATTCCACGGAAGAATGAAAAGCCCGCATCCTTTCTTATATTATGGGTTTTTTGGGGTTTTGCCTGTGCGCGGGAGATCGCTCAATAAATGGGGAAGTGTGAGCAAAGCTCCTGTACCTCGTCGGAAATTCCGGCGTGCGTGCCCTCAAAATCGGTGACGGTATCGCTGATCCATTTTGCAATCTTAGCCATTTCCGGCTCGCGGAAGCCGCGCGTGGTGACGGCGGGAGAACCGAGTCTCACACCGCTTGTGACAAACGGGCTTTGCGGGTCGTTGGGGACAGTGTTCTTGTTTGCGGTGATGTGCACCTCGTCCAGACGGTGCTCCAGCTCCTTGCCCGTAATGCCGTTTTTGATGAGCTTGAGAAGCACGAGGTGGTTGTCGGTGCCGCCCGAGACGATTTCAAAGCCCTCGGAAAGCAGCCCGTCGCACAGTGCGGCGGCGTTCTTGACGACTTGTGTCTGATATTCCTTGAATTCGGGTGTGAGCGCCTCGCCCAGTGCCACAGCCTTTGCCGCAATGATGTGCATGAGAGGACCGCCCTGTACGCCGGGGAAGATCGCCTTGTCGATCTGCTTTGCGAATTCCCCACGGCAGAGGATCATACCGCCGCGCGGACCTCTTAAGGTCTTGTGCGTGGTGGTGGTCACGACGTGT
>CABUHM010000240.1:0-2779 GCA_902491355.1 uncultured Eubacteriales bacterium | reverse complement strand
GTCCTGTTCCCCATCGGCTTTGATGCATACGGACTTCCCACCGAAAACTACGCTATCAAGACCGGCATCCATCCCCGCCGTGTGACCGATATCAACATCGCACGGTTCACCTCTCAGCTCAAGCGCGTCGGCTTCTCCTTCGATTGGAGCCGCGTCATTGATACCACCGAAGAGGGCTACTACAAGTGGACGCAGTGGATTTTCCGCAAAATGTTCGACCACGGTCTGGTGTTCCGCGCCACCACGTTGGTGAACTACTGCCCGAGCTGTAAGGTGGTGCTGTCCAACGAGGATTCGCAGGGTGGCAAGTGCGATATCTGTCACAGCGATATCGTGCAGAAATCCAAGGACGTCTGGTATCTCCGCATCACCGGGTATGCCGATAAGCTCCTTGCCGGACTGGATACCGTGGACTATCTTCCCAATATCCGTCTGCAGCAGGAAAACTGGATCGGACGCTCCGAGGGCGCATTTGCCGAATTTGCCGTATCGGGCACCGACGACGCTCTGCGGATCTACACCACGCGTCCCGACACCATGTTCGGCGTGACCTTCATGGTCATAGCGCCCGAGCATCCGATGATTGAAAAATACCGCGACCGCATCCGCAACATCGGCGAATTGGACGCCTACCGTGCGGAATGCGCCAAAAAGACCGAATTTGAGCGCACCCAGTTGGTCAAGGACAAGACGGGCGTGCGCATCGACGGTTTGACGGCGATCAATCCGGTCAACAACCGCGAGATCCCCATTTTCATTTCGGACTATGTGATGATGGGCTACGGCACGGGCGCCATTATGGCAGTGCCGGCGCACGATGAGCGCGACTTCGATTTTGCCAAGAAATTCGGCATCGAGATCATTCCCGTGATCCGCGGCGGCGACACCGAAAAGGAAGCCTACACCGGAGACGGCGAAATGATCAATTCGGACTTTCTCAACGGTATCAAGACCAAGAAGGAAGCCATTGCCAAAATGCTTGCCTTCCTCACCGAGCGCGGCATCGGCGAAAAGGGCGTTCAGTACAAGATGAAGGACTGGGCGTTCAACCGTCAGCGCTATTGGGGCGAGCCGATCCCGATCGTACATTGCCCGCACTGCGGCATGGTGGGCGTGCCGTATGAGGAGCTTCCTCTGCGTCTGCCCGAGATGGAAAACTTTGCGCCCGGAGAGGGCGGCGAAAGTCCGCTTGCCAAGGTGGAGTCTTTTGTGAACTGCAAGTGCCCCAAGTGCGGCGGCGCGGCAAAGCGGGAGACCGATACCATGCCCCAGTGGGCAGGCTCGTCGTGGTACTTCCTGCGCTACACCGACCCGCACAACACCGAGGCGTTTGCCTCCAAGGAAGCCCTGAAATACTGGCTCCCCGTGGACTGGTACAACGGCGGTATGGAGCACGTCACCCGTCACATGATCTATTCGCGCTTCTGGCACCGCTTCCTGTATGATATCGGAGAGGTTCCCACGCCCGAGCCGTATGCAAAGCGTACCGCACAGGGTCTGATTCTGGGACCGGACGGCGAAAAGATGTCCAAGTCCAAGGGCAATGTGGTGGATCCTAACGATGTGGTGAAGGAATACGGCGCCGATGTGCTTCGTGTTTACACCCTGTTTATGGGCGATTACGCCTCCGCCGCACCGTGGAGCGAATCCAGCGTGAAGGGCGTGAAGCGCTTCATCGACCGCACCGCCGCCCTCACCGACATTGCGCACGGCTCGGGTGAAACGCCCTGCCTCGCCTCCTCCTTCCACAAGACCGTGAAGAAGGTGAGCGACGATATCGAGGCGATGAAGTTCAACACCGCCATTGCCGCGCTGATGAAGCTCCTCAACGAGATCTCCGACCACGGTGCGCTCACAGTGGATGAGCTGAAAACCTTCATCACCCTGCTCAATCCCTTTGCACCGCACATCACCGAGGAGATGTGGGAGGCGCTCGGCGGAAAGGGTCTGCTTTCTCTTGCCGCATGGCCGGAGTATGACCCCGCCAAGACCGTGGACGAAACCGTGGAGGTCGCCGTTCAGGTCAACGGCAAGGTTCGCGCAGTCGTCTCTCTGCCTACGGAAGCCGCACCCGAGGTCGCACTGACTACCGCCAAGGCAGATCCCCGCGTTCAGCCGTATCTGGACGGCAAAACCGTGGTGCGCGAGATTACCGTGCCCAATAAGCTGATCAATTTCGTCGTTCGCTGATAATTTTTAGAAATTTCGGGTAAATTTCCGAAATCATCTTGACAGAACGCGCTTTGTACTGTATAATATCAAGGAGATTATATCGAAACGATTGTATCTCTTTGCCCATAGCGGAGGGAGGGAATATAAATGGCAGAAGTACGAGTGAAGGAAAACGAATCTCTCGATCAGGCTCTTCGTCGGTTTAAGCGCCAGTGCGCTCGCTCCGGAGTCTTAGCAGAGCTTCGCAAAAGAGAACACTACGAAAAGCCCAGCGTGAAGCGGAAGAAGAAATCTGAAGCCGCCAGAAAGCGCAAATACGGTTAATATGAAATTTTAGGGAGATCGCCCCATGGCGTCTCCCTTTAATTTTTGTATTTGCTCCGTGCACCGGTTTCTCCTTGACTCGCTTTGCTTCGCTTTGCTTCGCTTCGCTTTGCTTTTGCACCGATACGGACGGACGGCGGGGACACGCCGTGCCTGCCGTGCGGAGACGACAGACGGGGTACTGACGAAGGGTCGATATGCAACACCTGTTGGGTGTATGCGATTTTGAGGTACCAACGAAGCCCCGCGCCGAGTGCCGTCTGCCGAAGGCAGACGGCACGGG
>CABUHM010000239.1:0-2797 GCA_902491355.1 uncultured Eubacteriales bacterium | reverse complement strand
GTGAGCTTTCCCTCAACGATATTCGGGAGATCCGCGCACGAATTCCGCGTGAGCTGGAGCTGGAAGCCTTTGTGCACGGCTCCATGTGCGTGTCGTACAGCGGGCGCTGTCTGCTTTCCGCCCATCTGACCGGACGGGACGGCAACCGCGGCATGTGCACACAGCCCTGCCGCTGGAACTACAAGCTGTACGAGATCGAAGAGGAAAAACGTCCCGACGCACGTATGGAGCTTCGGGAAACAGAGCTTGGCACCTTTGTGATGTCGTCGCGCGACATGTGTACCATCGAGCACATTCCCGAGCTGATCGAGTCCGGAATCTGCTCCTTTAAGATCGAGGGCAGAATGAAAAGCGCCTATTATGCCGCCGTCACCGCCAACGCGTACCGCATGGCGATCGACGCTTACACGGCGGCGCCCGATGCCTACCGCTACCGTCCCGAATGGAAGCGCGAACTGGAGAGCGTGAGCCACCGTCCTTATGCGTCGGGCTACTTTTTCGACGATCCCATGCAGAATCCGCTCCTGTGCGCCGACCTTTCCGCACCGCCCGAGCGGCGCGGTGAAATGAACCGCATCGGCTATCTGCGGGAAAAGGCATACCTTGCCACCGTGCTGGACTACGATCCCGCCACCCGCCGCGCCCGCATGATCCAGCGCAACAAGGCAGTGGAGGGACAGTGCGCGGAGCTTCTCTCTCCGGGAAAGATCGGGATGCCCTTTATCCTGCGCGGCCTGCAAAACGAGGACGGCGAGGCGATCCCGTCAGCCCCGCATCCCGGAATGATCTTCACTGTCGATATGCCGTTTCCCGTACATGCAGGCGATATTCTGCGCGGCGGGGACGAGGAAGGAAAACCCTCATGCTGAAACGATTCCTGTCTTATTATAAGCCGCACAGCCTTCTGTTTGCCGCAGATATGGGCGCGGCACTGCTGGTGTCCCTCATCGGCGTTTTGTATCCGGTACTCACCCGCAACATGCTCAACGATTTCATTCCCAACCGCCGCTACCGTCTGGTCATCTTCTGCGGTGTGCTCCTGCTGGTGCTGTACATCATTCGCATGCTCCTGAATTACTTCATCCAGTATCAGGGACACGTGATGGGCGTGCGCATTCAGGCACAGATGCGCTCCGATCTCTTCGGGCGGCTTCAGGTGCTCCCCTTCCGCTTTTTTGACACCCATGAGACGGGCAAGATCATGTCCCGCATGACCAACGACCTCATGGACATTTCCGAGCTGGCGCACCACGGCCCGGAGAACCTTCTCATTTCCACCATCACCATCGTCGTCTCGTTTGTGTATCTGACCACCATCAACGTGTGGCTCACCCTCATCATCTTTTCCGCCGTGCCCTTTCTGCTTCTGGTCGCCATGCTCCTGCGCCGACGCATGCGGGATGCTTTCATGCGTTCCCGTGAGGCGATCGCGCAGATCAACGCATCGCTGGAAGGCTCCATATCGGGTATCCGTGTGACCCGCGCCTTTAACAATTCCAAGGAGGAAAAGCGGAAATTCGAGATCGGCAACCGCCTGTTCGTGCGATTCCGCTCACAGGCGTACAACGAAATGGGAAAATTCCATTCCATGACCTCCTTCATTACCGACGTATTTAACGTCATCGTCCTCATCGCGGGCGGCTTATTCCTGTATCACGGAAAGATCCAATTGGGCGACTATTCCTCGTTCATCGTGTCAGTGGGCGTGTTCCTGACCCCCGTTCTCACCCTCATCAACTTTACCGAGCAGTATCAGAACGGCGTCACGGGCTTCCGCCGCTTCTGCGAGATCATGGATCAGGAGCCGGAACGGGATCTGCCCGATGCGACAGAACTGACCGACGTTCGCGGAAAAATCGAATTCCGTAACGTGTCCTACAGCTATGCCGAGGGCAGAGAGGTACTGCACAACGTCAGCTTTTCCATTGAGCCGGGACAGACCTACGCGCTTGTGGGACCGAGCGGCGGCGGAAAGACCACGATCTGCCACCTGATACCGCGCTTTTACCCGATCTCGGACGGTGCCATCCTCATCGACGGACAGGATATCAGTCACCTCACGGCGCGCTCCCTGCGCCAAAGCATCGGCATTGTTCAGCAGGACGTGTACCTCTTCAATGCGACCGTTCGCGATAACATCCTTTACGGCAAGCCCGACGCCACGCAGGAAGAGGTGGAATATGCCGCCAAATGCGCCGACATTCACGACGATATCCTCGCCATGGAGCACGGGTACGACACGGTCATCGGCGAACGCGGCGTCCGTCTGTCCGGCGGACAAAAGCAACGCCTGAGCATTGCACGGGTCTTTCTGAAAAATCCGCCCATCCTCATCTTAGACGAAGCGACCTCGGCACTGGACAACGCCACCGAATTGCAGATCCAGCGCTCCCTTGACCGCTTGTGCCGCGGCAGAACCACCATCGTGGTGGCGCACCGCCTCACCACCATCCACAACGCAGACCGCATCGCCGTAATCGAGCGCGGCGTGATCTGTGAGGAAGGCACGCACGAGGAGCTTCTGGAAAAGAACGGCGTGTATGCCGCACTGTATCAGCGCCTGTAAAAAAATACCGTCATATCGGTCGGACGCATAGCCTGTGCCGACCGATCACCAAACCGCCGTTCCTGCCGCTTGGCACAACGGCGGTTTGCGGATTTATACGCAAAATAGACAGCGCGCCCTGACATTTATTGCTTTCTCACGACCTGTTCGCATGGCTTCACCGTGAGAAAACGGCGGATTGTCAAGCAAGTGCAACACCAAAAACTTCAGCAGGAGAGAGCCAACCAAGGC
>CABUHM010000238.1:0-2802 GCA_902491355.1 uncultured Eubacteriales bacterium | reverse complement strand
TACCTTGAGGCAGCAGGCTACACCGTTGAGAACGGCAAGGTCACCGCAGCTCCCGCAGGCGCTAAGACCGAATATGAGGTTCAGATCCCTGCAGGCGGTGAGGGTGACCACCCGTCCTTCCGCGTCCTCAGCGAGGCATCGAAGGCTCTGGAAACCATCGGCATGAAGCTGACGGTCACCGACCTTTCCAACTCCTCCGCTCTGTGGACCGGTATTGAGAGTGACTCTGTCGATATGTGGTGCGCAGCTTGGGGTGCAACCATCGATCCCGATATGTATCAGATCTACTTCTCCGGCAACGATACCATGTCTGCCGGCGGTTCCAACTACATGTACGATATCGACGACGCAGAGCTGAACGATCTCATTTTGCAGGCTCGTAAGTCCGCCGATCAGGCATACAGAAAGACCATGTACAAGGCTTGCCTTGACATCGTGGTTGACTGGGCAGTCGAGATCCCGGTATATCAGCGTCAGAACGCTATCGTCTTCCGTCCTTCGGCGGTCAAGATGGATACCGTAACGCCCGATATCACCACCTTCTACGGCTGGATGTCTGAGGTTCAGAACATGGAGATGGCTGACTGATCGAACGGATCACCCGTTCTTCGGTTGCAATTTCCTTCTTGCACGGTCGTATGATGCGACCGTGCAAGCGGTATGAAGCAGTCAACGTCGTCCTGCGGCACAATCGCCGCAGGACGACCCCTGCTACATATCAAGCAACTGCTCCGACGGTACGTTCGGAACAGTTGCTTGATATGTAGTGCTTTTTACGCCCTGCCGACGGACGGTACGACCCGTCGGGGCGCGCGATTTGTTATCTGCCTATCGGAAATTTTCGGAATTTGATCCTTTGCGTTGTCCCATTATCTTTCCACGCGAAACGGAGGTCATTTTGTGCACAAGTACATCCTCAAACGCATACTGCTTTCCATCGTGATATTGTTTTTTGTGGCATTTATCATATACATGCTGATGCGTTCACTCCCCACGTCCTACATCGAGAACATGGCGCGCCAGAAGTCCATGATGGGCGGCGCCAGCAAAACGTATGAGGAATGGATGGAGCAATTGTCTGCAACATACCAGATGAACACCAATCCCGTTATCGGCTTTTTCGGCTGGCTCGGAAATATGGCACGCGGTGATTTCGGCGATAGCTGGGTATGGAACGTTCCCGTTCTGGACAAGTTCAACGACACGGTATGGCTTTCCTTTGTGATGGGCGCCATTTCCTTCGTCATCGAAATCCTCATTGCCGTTCCCCTCGGTGTGGTTGCGGCGACCAAGCAGTATTCCAAGTCCGACTATGTCATTTCGGTCGTGGCTCTGGCGGGCATTTCGCTCCCCACCTTCTTCTTTGCCTCCCTTTTGAAGCTCGTCTTTTCGGTCAAGCTGGGCTGGTTCGAACTGGGCGGTTTGACGGGACGCTTCTACGAACAGCTCGGTCCGTGGGATCAGTTCTGGGATCGCGCGGCGCATTTGGTTTTGCCCATTACGGTGCTTGTGGTGGTCAGCGTGGGTTCGCTTATGCGTTACACCCGAACCAACATGCTTGAGGTGCTCAATTCCGATTATATCCGCACGGCACGCGCCAAGGGTCTGTCCGAGCGCAAGGTCATTTATCACCATGCCTTCCGCAACACCCTCATTCCCATTGTCACCATCATCGGCGGCTCTCTGCCCGGTCTGTTTGCGGGCGCACTGATCACCGAACAGCTCTTCTCCATTCCCGGCATCGGATACACGTCCTATGTCTCGATGGTCGGCGGCGACATCCCGTTTTCCATGTTCTATCTTGTTTTCATGGCGATACTCACCTTGCTCGGGAACCTGATTTCCGATATCCTGTACGCCGTGGTTGACCCGCGTGTGCGGATTGCGTAAAGGAAGGAGGAGCTATTCATGAATCAAGACAATCAGGATCGCCGCAATGCGGACGAGAAGGTAAAAAAGGAGCTTGCCGAAACGGCGCTCCGTGCCTCCGGCTCCGACGATGCGGATGAAAACTTCTCTTTGAACGATGACCGCCGTGTAAAGGTGCTCTCTCCCGGCGCACTGGTGGCAAAGCGCTTTTTCCGAAACCGACTGGCAGTTACCGGTCTTTCCGTGCTGATCTTCATGTTCCTGTTCTCGTTTGTGGGCGGACTGATTACCCCGTATGCGGAGGATCAGAGCTTCTATCGCTATGAGATGCAGCAAAAGGCATATGCATCCATGAAGGAGATCACCGAGTACCGCGACGCGACCTTAGACCCCGAAAAATTCGATACGGTCATCAAGGCACAGCTTCAGCTTGCAATCACGGGCAAAAAGGATTCCTTCAAATATAAGAATGTCGAGTATACGGTGCAGAAGGAAAGCGAAGGCGCCGACGACAATTTCTACAGCGCGACGGTGGACGGCGTGCCCGTGGGTATCATCTACATGGATAACGTCTCCATCACCGGACAGAAGGACAAGCCGGCAGGCGAGTTCATCTATCAGGCGCTGAAAGCATATTTCGGCGAAGGCAACACCTTCCGTTATAACGACACGGAATACACCGTGGACGACGACGGCGAGATCTACTGCGCGGGCGAGCCGTACGGCTATATCGGACGCAGAGTGTTCAGCGCCTCCGCCACCGACGTGGTGCTCACGCGTGAATTTGAGGCGGCGGCTGTTGAAGCTATGGAGCGCGGCACCGGTTCCACCTTCCGTCACACCATCCGTGTGGGAGGGGAGGATCAGGAGGTCGAATTCCAGGTGAATTACGACCCGAACCATGACGAATGGTCCATCCTTAAGGATGAGAGC
>CABUHM010000237.1:0-2808 GCA_902491355.1 uncultured Eubacteriales bacterium | reverse complement strand
GGGGTATGAAGCGCCTGCGTGAGCTTTGGCGGCTTCGGAAGCAGTACGACAGCGTCAAGCTGGCACCGGCGCTGTTTTTGTGCGCCGCGTGCTTTCTCGGGTACGGCACGGTGCGGGCAGTCGGCGTGAGTCTGCAACGGGATCGTGTCATAACCGCAGACGGCGGGAGGACGTTGACGGTGTCCGAGTTGTCCGCTGAATACTTATACCGATGCTACGGCATTGAGAGCGGCGGGCAGGAAAATATAGCTCAATTCTGCGGCGTTCAATGCATTTGTCGGCGGGTCGGAGAGCGCGTCCGCACGGATCACCTATACGGCGGACGGCAAACGGGAAAGCGCCGAATTCATCCGATGCGGGCGCTTTCCGCTCGCAACGCGGACACCGCCTATGCCGTCAGCGTCGGAATGGGGGCGGCGCTTGACGGTGCACGGCTCGTCAGGATCATGCTCGACGGCATCGACATGACCGGAACCGACATCCGTCGGGCGGAGGCGCTCGGGTACGCCGTGTCCGAGCGGGAAGCCGTGCTTGCACAGTCCCACGCGCAGGAAATGACCCTGTCCGAGGTCAGACATTGCGCGGTGTCCGCAGTTCTTTCCCTCACAGGCGCTCTTGCCTTTGTCCGAATATATCGGTCGGAATCTCGCCCGCACAACAGTGCAAACGGACAGACCCTCGCCCGCGCCGAGGAAAAAGCGCGACAGAGGGATCGTTCGGACGCAAATTGATCGTTTCCGACCCCTCCGTCAGCTCACTTTGCATAAAAGAGCTGTGCGTCTTGATTTTGTCTGTGCAGTGGATGAAGGGCGGGCGACCGGTGGTCGCCCGCTCTTCATCCATCGTACAAACAAAGCCAAGACGCAGGCACCCTTTGCTTTCTCGCGGTGGCACACGCGGACAGGTCGATAACATGGCGGAATACGTTCGACTTTCAGCGGGTAACCGTCTTTCGTCCACACAACGCACATGGCAAACCGATCGCAAAAACGTATGAAATTTACAAAGCAAAATAAAAAATCCCCACTCTTACAAGTGAGGATTTTTTGGAGCTGCTAATCAGAGTCGAACTGATGACCTCATCCTTACCAAGGATGTGCTCTACCAACTGAGCCATAGCAGCATCGTTCCACGCGTTTGATATTATAACAGATTTCAAGCGCTTTGTCAATACTTTTTCCCAAAAAACTTGATTTCTGCTTCTAAAGCGGTCTGCTATGGCGAAAACGCTCAGTTTGCGTCCTTTTGCATATGGAATACTCTCCGCAAAAACGAAGCTAAGAGCTTCGGGGAGCGTACAACTACGATTTTCATATCGGCGGTAACCTCTCTTCATTTGTGAAACTGTGAAGGTCTCTCACTGTTATCTTATGCCGGAGAGGAAAAAGGGTGCATTCCGTACCTGCCGTCGAAATTTCACCGCAGATCAAGGTATGCATCGAATGCCGCGATCTGCGTTTATTTATCCCAATCGTGCTTATTCCGCAGATCCTCGCGGATGGCGCAGTAGCTCTCGTGCCGTTCCCGCGGCAGAGTACCGTCTGCGATGGCGGCAAGGATGGCACAGCCCTCCTCTCGCGTGTGGGAGCATTTGGTATAACGGCATTTGCCGAAATACGGCACGTATTCCCGAAAGGTGTAAGGCAGATCCTCTAATTTCATGAAATCGAACCGCGTGAAATCCAACAGGCTGAATCCGGGCGTGTCGGCAATGTAGCCCTCGGACGCACCCTGCTCGCCCGTCCCGCGCAGACGGCTCAGCTCGAACAGCTGTACCTTGCGTGTGGTGTTCTTGCCGCGCACGATCTTTCGGCTCAGCTCTCCCGTCTCCAGCGACAGCGACGGGAACAGAACGTTCAGAAGGGACGATTTTCCCGCGCCCGAGACACCCGCGATGGCGCTGATCCTGCCTGCGCTCTCCTTATCGATATATGCGCCGAGCGCGTCCGTGCCCTCGCCCGTGGCAGAGGAGGTCACAAACACGGGAAAGCCGCATGCCGCATAAATGTCGCGGATCCGCTCGGTTGACGCTCGGTCGCAGTCGCTCTTGGTGATCACCACGACGGGCTGAATGCCCGCATGCTCCGCAATGGAGATCAGCTTGTCGGTCAAAATCAGATCGGGCGTCGGCTGTGCCGCAGGGATCACCGCGTATATGATGTCGAGGTTCGCCAACGGCGGACGGATCAGGGCGCACTGCCGCTCGCATATCTCTTCCATGGCGTATGTGCCGTCCGCTTCCTTTCGACAACGCACGCGGTCGCCCACCAGCAGCTTTACGCCCCGATGGCGGAACGCGCCCCGGGCGCGAAGCGCGTGGCTCTCGCCGCTCTCTGTGTCGCGCAGGGTGTACAGTCCGCCCTCCGATTCGGTCACGAGCATGATTTTTTCCAAATCCAATATTATTTCTCCTCTCAAAACAATACGCATGGGAAAGGACGCGGGGATGCGCGGGGCGCTGCCCCGGACCCCGTCCAAGGACCTTTTGGGAAAGGTCCTTGGAGATCCCCAAAACCTTTTAATAGGGGAAGGGTTTGGGCTTCGCAAATATGAAGTCCGCCGAAACGTCAGAGCTTTTTTATGCAGACGGAATTAAGGATTAAAGCTCCCTTTACACAAAGGAGACTTTCTCACGGTGACGCAAGCGGACAGGTCGGTTATGTGCAAAATGTGGTTGTTTCACGGCGGGGTTTGTACAGACTTCGCGCCCCGACGCAGGGCTATGTGCGTACCTCATCCCCGCATTTTGGCAGAGCCGAAGGAGCGGGCGACCACTGGTCGCCCCTACTACCGTGTTAGGACTAAAAC
>CABUHM010000236.1:0-2813 GCA_902491355.1 uncultured Eubacteriales bacterium | reverse complement strand
TTTGCGAGATAGTCAAGCAGTTTATCCGCGCCGTCCCGCTTGATGTTGGCTTCGTAAATGGAGATGAACTCTTCTCTGGGTGTCATATTTGTGCTCCGTTCGGTATGTAAATGTACGGGAGCGTGCTCCCGTCGGGTCGTCTGTGGGTATTGTACCATATCGGACGATATTTTGCAAGGCTGACGGAATGCTGTGCCGCATATTTTTACGCATTTTTCGCGCAGAGTCGGGAAAGCCCGACAAAGCAATCTATGATGATACGGTGAAAAAGATGGATTATGAGATCATAAGAAGCAATCGGCGTACACTCTGCCTTGAAATCACAAGGGACGGCAGGGTACTGGTGCGCGCGCCACACAGACTTCCGTTGCGGGAGATCGAGCGCTTTGCGGCGGCGAAAGCCGACTGGATCCGGGCACATATGGAAAAACGGCTTCGGTACAACGAGGCGCATCCGCAACCCACTGCTGAGCAGGAGGTGCTGTGGCGCAAGCGTGCCGAAACCGTTCTCCCGCCGTTGGTTCGTTCGATGGCGGATGAGATGGGGGTCGTTGTGACATCGGTGCAGATCAACGGTGCCAAAACCCGTTTCGGCTCGTGCAGTACGGGCGGCAGGATTCACTTTTCATACCGTCTGATGGCGTATCCGCCCGAGGTGATCCGTTATGTGGTGATCCATGAGCTGGCACATATCCGCCACCCGAATCACGGCAGAGCTTTTTGGCAGGAGGTGGAGAGGTATTGTCCGGATTACCGTGTCTGCCGCGCAAGGCTGAAGGAATGATGCGCACCGCACCGTGTGCGGCATACACGGCGCTCCGACACTGTCCCGACACCCGTTTTCTTTCTCCCATATGAAAAGCATGCACCCGCATCGGCAGAAGCTCTGCCGATCTGTGGGTGCATGCTCTTTTGTTGACCTATGGACGCTTCATGCGCCCTGACTTCCCGTGATCTCCCGCCGCAGACGGGCGATGATTTTCTTTTCCAATCGGGAGATATAGGACTGTGAAATCCCCAGACGCGCGGCAACCTCCTTTTGGGTCTGCTCCTGCCCGTTGACCAGTCCGAAGCGCATTTCGATGATGGTGCGCTCACGCGGTTCGAGGTGGGCTACGGCGCGGTGGATGAGATTCTGCTCCTCGCGGGTTTCCAGGTCACGGGAGACCGTGTCCTCGTCCGAGCCGAGAATGTCGGAGAGCAGTAGCTCGTTGCCGTCCCAGTCCACGTTCAGAGGCTCGTCGATGGACATTTCCGATTTTTGCCCCGCAGTCTTTCGGATGAACATGAGAATTTCGTTTTCGATACAGCGGGAAGCATAGGTGGCGAGCTTGATGTTGCGGTCGGCGTGAAAGGTATTGATCGCCTTCATAAGACCGATGGTGCCGATGGAAATCAGGTCTTCGAGGTCTATGTTGGTGTTTTCGAACTTCTTTGCGATGTAAACGACAAGGCGCAAATTTCGTTCCACCAGAATCCGGCGCAGGGAAGGGTCCTGCGGCAGACGGCGGCGGATGTCCATTTCTTCTTCGGCGGTCAGCGGCGGGGGCAGGGTGTCGGCGCCGTTGACATAATATACTTCCTCCTGCGGGCAGAGAAACCGCAGGATCGAACGCATGAGATTGGTCAAAATCAGCCACTCCTTTCTTTGTTTTGGGGCTTTGTGCAAACGCTTGGACAGCGGAGATATGGACGGTTGAGGGCGACAGGTGTCAGTGGAGCAGGGTGATCGGTACCAGTCCCGCACAACCGCCGAAACTACCCTGCGGCTGTTCCATGGGGGCAAGACAGGCGGGGCATAAAACGCCGTCTACACTGGTTTCGTCCGGAAGCAGTGCGCACAGCACACGGCTTCCGCCCACGCCTCGGGCGGGGATCAGCCGAACACGCCGTGCCAGGGAAAAGGGCAGATCGGGCAGGATTTCGGTCTTGTGCGCGGTGAACACCGGCAGAAGAGGTTCGGGAATAACCGAGCGCACCGAGTCCAACGCAACCAATATGACAGGTCTGCCGCTGACCGGCTCACACAGAAGATTGCCGCTGTCGGCAAGTGCGGTGAAGTTGGCTTGGTTTCCGTTGATCACACAGCGGACGGTGGCACGTCGTCGCCGCACATCCCGACGGAACACCCGACTGACGCCCCATGTCCCAACACCTGCCAGGACTGCCATGACACAGAACCAAAGGGGCGGGATGTCGCTTTCCAGTGTCACAAGAGTGCCGTTATAGAATGCGGTCTTGCCGCTGATGCGATTTGCGGCGGCAAACAGTGCGGTCATGGTTCCGCCGAGCACCAGTGACACCATATAAAAGATCACGGTGCTTCGCCACAGGTCGCGGTCAACGCCGATCCCGACGGCGCACAGAAGAACGGCGGTTGCGATATGTAACAGGAAGCCGACAACAAGATTGCCCTGCAGGAACAGAGAAGCCACGCCGTAGACCCCGCCGAGCACGGCGGCAATCGAAAGCGGCACGGGGCGCGCCCGCCGCCACAGTATGCGGCATGTCAGAAACAGTGCCAGAAAATCCATGCTTGCATTGACCAAAAACAGTGTGTCTCCGTAGATGACCTGTTCCATGCATAGCGCCTCCGTCCACGCATCCGAATTTCTCTCGGGCGCGGAACTACGCCGCGTCAACCCTTTGTCCGTATTGTACCATGTCCGCCCCGAAAAATATGTCGGAAGGTGACGATGGCAAAAATTTCTTTTCCGTATGCACCGTTGCAGTTCGGGACGGTGTTCGGCGTTATAACGCATGATTCACCGAAACAATCCCTCCGTCACGGTTTTACGCAGAGCGCGCCGCGC
>CABUHM010000235.1:0-2871 GCA_902491355.1 uncultured Eubacteriales bacterium | reverse complement strand
GAACCCCGCCAAAGACCCTTTTGGGAAAGGGTCTTTGGAATCCCCAAAACCTTTTAATAGGGGAAAGGGAGGGATTTTCTCTGCGAATGGGCGACGGCGGAAAGGCAGACGTTTTTCGGGGGAAGCGTTCTCGATTATGTCTGATCGGTTGCTATAGAGCGGGCGACCAGTGGTCGCCCGCCGAAAGACGAACGTTTCTAACACAACATCGTCCTGTTCGCATGCGTTACCGCGAAAAAGCCCAAATTTAATCGACCTGTCCGTGTGCGCCGTCACGTCATAACAAACGGTATCGTGACCGCATACGTTCGACCTGTCGTAAAAAATCTCCCCTCACACAGCGAAGTTTTCGCTGAGGGGTCTGGGGAGAGCCTTTCCTAAAAGGCGCTCCCCGGCGTATCTCCCGTTCTCCCTCGTTCCCCTTCGTCTCCCCTCACTCGGCGTAAAAACGGAAGGAGGTGACGTGGTCGTAATGCTCGCCGGCGCGGAGGACGGGAGAGGGCCACGCGGGCTGGTTGGGAGAATCGGGCGAGAATTGCGTCTCGAGACAGAAGCCGTGATGCTTTTCCTGGGAAACGCCGCCTTTGAAGGGAACGTCGCCGCCGAGGAAATTACCGGTATAGAATTGGACAGCGGGCATATCGGTGCGAACCTCCATGCATCTGCCCGTGACGGGTTCACGAACCGTGACGGCGGGAGATTCGGGGTCGGAGCGGCGGTCGAGGAAAAAGCTGTGGTCGTATTCCGCTGTCATGGGGGCAGGAGTTCGGAGGTCGAACACGGTGCCGTCCACGGGAGCGGCGACGCCTGTGGGAAGGAGATTTTCGTCCACGGCGGCGATATGGTCGGACTGAATCTGAATGATGTGACCCGCAACGTCGCCGTTTGCGTAGCCCAAAAGGTTGAAATAGGAGTGATTGGTCAGGTTCACGACGGTGTCGCGGTCGGTATCCGCCTCATAGTGCAGGGTGAGAGTGCCGTCGGCACGCAGGGTGTAGGTCACGCGGACGGACAGATTTCCGGGGAAATGCTCGTCGCCGTCCGGACTGAAAAGGGAAAGCTCCAGAGAATCCGCATCGTCGCCGCAGACCGCGCGGACGTCCCACAGCTTTTGGTTGAAGCCCACGTTGCCGCCGTGCAGAGTGCAGATCCCGTTTTCGTTGCGGTTCAGTTGAATTTCCCTGCCGTTCAGGCAGAAGCGTCCGTCCCGAATGCGGTTGGCATATCTGCCGATGAGCGCGCCGTGATAGCCGCCGCCCGTGAGGTAGCCCTCCACGGTGTCAAAGCCGCATACGATGTCCTCGGTCTTTCCGCTCCGATCCGGAACAGAGAGGGACTGCAAAATGCCGCCCATATTCAGGATGGCGGCACGGATACCGCCGCGCGCCAGGGTATAGGCGCAGACCGTTTCTCCCGTGGGCATTTTTCCGAATGATTTTTTCTCCATACTCATAGCTACCGATACTCCTTGTGACAATCGTCAGTTTTCCAAATGAATGACCTGATATCCTGCCGCCTTGATCAGCCGATTGAAAACCGCCAGACCGATGCCCTCCTTTGACGGCATGCGGGCATAGATCACGTCCAGCTCGGGCATGGCGCGCAGGCAGGCGAACAGGCGGTGCGCCTGGGTTTCGAGATCGTTCCGACTTCCCATGGACATGCTGTTTTCGCGGGTCAGCAGCTCGGTGTCCTCGGCATAGCAGAGGATGCCGCAGTGGGTCTTGTCCCGCAGAAAATCGTAAACGGCGCGGTCGCCGCCGTCCAAGATCACGACGGGCGATTTCGGCGCATAGTGGCGGTACTTCATGCCGGGGCATTCGGGACGTCCCTCGAATTTTTGGGTCACGGCGGGGTCGATCTCGACGCAAAAGCCCGCCTTTTTCAGCTCCTCGGGCGTTACCGCGCCGGGACGCAGAAGGCGCAGGATGCCGTCCTGCATTTTCACGATGGTGGATTCTACGCCGAAGCGGCAGTCGCCGCCGTCAAGCAATGCGTCCACTCTGCCCCAAAGGTCGGCGCGGACATGCGCAAAGACGGTGGGGCTGGGACTGCCGGACAGGTTTGCCGAGGGTGCGGCAACGGGAACGCCTGCGTCCCGAAGCATCCGATGCGCCACCTCATGCGAGGGCACGCGGAGCGCCACGCTGTCCAGTCCTCCGGTCACGGCGCCCGGAATGCAGTCCTTTTTCGGAAGGATCACCGTGATGGGACCGGGCATGAACAATGCCGCCAGGCGATAAAAGGCATCGTCGGTCACGGCGTACTGCTCCGCCTGTCCTGCATCTGCCAGATGCACGATGAGCGGATTGTCGGACGGGCGTCCCTTGGCTTCGTATATTTTACGTGCGGCGTCTGCGTCGAGCGCGTTGCCGCCCAAGCCGTACACCGTTTCGGTGGGGAATGCCACAAGACCGCCGCGGCGCAGTATTTCGCCCGCTTCGGCAGTCTCGGCGGCTGACAAAATTTTTGTTTGCATATTTTTGGGGGACGCCGCCTCGTTTCGGCGTTCCGAACCTCCTTTTGGGTATGATCGACCTGTTCGTGTGCGTTACCGTGAGACAGCCTCCCTTGTGTAAAGGGAGGTAGCGCGGTGCTCTGCGTAAAACCGCAACGGAGGGATTGTTTGGGTGCAAATTGATTATTACCAATCCCTCAGTCAGCTTCGCTGACAGCTTCCTTTACACAAGAGAGCCTTGGTGTCTTGATCTTGTTTGTGTGATGGATGGGGAAGCGGGCGACCAGTGGTCGCCCGCTCTTCATCCGTTTTGCAGATGAAAATAAGGCGCGATATGTTCGTTTTATGGGTTTGCGCATACTTCGCGCCCCGCGTCGGGGCGCACGCGGGAAACCGCGCGCGTGAGGGCGTCG
>CABUHM010000234.1:0-2888 GCA_902491355.1 uncultured Eubacteriales bacterium | reverse complement strand
GTTTTCGCCGACGGTCACGCCGCCGCAGATCGTTGCACCCGAGCATATCCAACTGCCGTCCTTTACTGTGATCGGCGATGCATATTCCAGATCGTGATTGCCGTCGGGGTAGTCGGCGGGCAGACGCTCCTGTGCGAGAAACGGATGCATGGGCGTTGCGAGAGTGACATTGGCACCGATCCAGACGCCGTCTCCGAGGGTGATCGGCGCAACGTCGAGAAATGTGCAGTTATAATTGACGAAACAGCCCTTCCCCACATGGATATTCACACCGTATTCGCAGTAAAGCGGCGCGAACACGGCAAGCCCGTTTCCCTTCGCCGACGGGATCAGCTTTTCCAGGGCGCGCTGTTTTGCCTTTGCCCGCCGCACGGAAATCTTATTGAAGCGGCCACAGCGGCACATGCCGTCCGTATGCTGCTTTTCGATATCCCGACTTGCGGAATTGTAGAGCTTCCCCGCAACCATCCGATCCCAGTCACTGATATTCCGATACATCTTTCATACCTCCGTTTTCGCGGTCAGATCTCTGACCCACAAGTATTTTTTATAGTGCCGATAAACCGCCGGCAACTTTACCATTTCGTCAAGATTGATGATGCCGTAAACAGCGAGCACGGGCAGCTTCAGAACAAATGCGGCAACAAATCCGAGCGGAACGGTGATGCACCACATGGTCACCGAATCGCAGAGAAATCCGAATCGGGAGTCTCCTCCGGCGCAGAAGATGCCGCCGATGGTCGTTGTGTTCACGGATTTTCCCACCATGTAGACCGAGCACATGACGATCATCCATTTGAGATAGTGATTCGCGGTATCGCTCAGGTTGCCGAATCTGAGAATGAGGGGGCTGAGCGCAAGCATGGCCAGACCCGAGGCGATGCCGAAAACGACTGCCAAACGGCAGAGCCGTCCTCCGTAGCTTTTTGCGGTATCGGGTCTGCCGGCGCCCAACTCATTGCCGACCATAATTCCGCCGCCGCTCCCGAGACCGATACAGAAGCAGACAATCAGGTTTTTGATGATATTGGCGACCGAATTTGCAGCAACAGCATCGGTTCCCAGATGCCCCATGATCACCGAATACATGGTAAATCCGACGCCCCAGACGATCTCATTGCCGAGCACCGGCAGGGTATATTTCCAAAAGTCGCTTTTCAGCAACGGATCGCCGTGCAGAATGTGCCGCAATCTCAGGCGGATGCTTCCCCTTTTTCCGGTTACCGCCACGCACCATGCCGCCTCGATCAGCCTTGCGATCACGGTTGCCAGAGCCGCGCCGGCGATCTCCAGCCGCGGAAAGCCGAACAGTCCGAAAATGAAAACGGCATTCAGGATAATATTGATCACAACGCAAACCAAGCTGATGACGCCCGCAGTTACCGCTCCGGAAGCGTTTTTGAGGATGCAGAGATACATTTGCGAAATTCCGGTCAAAAAGAACGAAAGAGATACCGTCCGCAGATAGACCGTCCCGCCGTCGATCAGAGCCTTATCGTCGGTAAAAATATGCATGAGCGCATCGGGAAAGCACAGCGCCGCAAGAAAGAACACGAACGATATGCAGGCGGATATCCTCGTCACATAACCGAAGATACGCTCAACTGCTTCCCTGTCCCGCTTGCCCCAATACTGTGCCGAGAGCATGGAAAGACCGATCGTCATTGCCGCCAGAAACAGGTTCTCGACAAATGTGATCTGACCCGCAAGCGACGCAGCGGAAAGCGCGTCCTGGGAGACCATGCCGAGCATAAAGGCATCCGACGCACTGACAAGCGCAAGCATAAACTGCTGAAAGGTAATGGGCAGAATCAGCGTGAGCAGTTTTTTTGAAAAATCAGACATTTCCCGCCGCACGGCATGCACCTCCGGTTGACATGATCGCTTTTACGCGCTATAATTATAGCGTGCACCGAACCCATTTTCAACCGATATTCTGCACTTTTTTATAACAATCCTGCGAGGAGGAATGTAAATATGCAGTCCGTTGATCTCAAGGACGACCGCTCCGAGATCGTACATTACAACCTTGACGACGAACCCGTTTATATCAGAAGAGCCATGCTTTCGTCCTATCACAACTACGAGGCGCCGCCGCATTGGCATGACGATATCGAATGGATCGCCGTTTTGCAGGGCGAAATGAACTATAACATCAACGGCGAGATCATTACCCTAAAGCAAAACGAGGGCGTGTTTGTCAACGCAGGACAGCTTCATTACGGCTTTTCGCCGTCCAAAAACGAATGCGATTTCATCTGCATTCTGATCCATCCCATGTTGCTTTGCGTATCGCCTGCCGTTGAGCAGACATACGTCATGCCGCTGTTGGAAAACCGAAGCATGCCGTATCTCAAGCTGTCCGCCGATGTCCCGTGGCAGGGAGAATTGCTGGCGGGCGTTCTGGATATGTACCGTGCAAAGGAAGCGCCTGCCGCACCGCTGACCGTTTCCTCCCTGTTTTTGAAAATGTGGTCCGTCCTTTTCCGCCACTCGGACACCTCCGCGTCTCCGAAGAGTCAGAGCGGCGATTTCACGATCCTGAAAAATATGATCGGTTTCATTCAGAAGTGCTATCGGGAAAAAATAACGCTGAACGATATCGCGCTTTCGGGCGCAGTGGGTCAGAGCAAGTGTTGCAAGCTGTTCGACCGATATCTCGGGGTAACGCCCAATGAATATCTGACGCAGTACCGCCTGCGCCAAAGCACCTGGTATCTGAAAAACACGGACATGACCGTGACCGAAATCGCACAGTCGGTCGGATTTTCCGGCAGTAGCTATTTTGCGGAGACCTTTCGGAAATGGTGCGACCGAAGTCCGTCCGAATATCGAAGGACGGAGCGCCAAGGGGCAGAGTAACATTTTTCAATATAAAAAGCCGAACG
>CABUHM010000233.1:0-2903 GCA_902491355.1 uncultured Eubacteriales bacterium | reverse complement strand
CACAGCGCCTTGCGCAGTGCGCCCGTGCCCTTGCCGTGGATCAGCGTGACCGACTGCACCTGTGCCAGCTTCGCGTCGTCCAAATATTTATCCACCATAAACCATGCGTCGTCGCCGATCATGCCGCGCAGATCGATGGAGGGCGAAAACTCGCGCATCACGATCTCCTTCACGGTCTTTTTCGGCGCGGCGGCAGGCTTTTGCACCTCGACCAGACGCAGATTCTTCACCTTGGTACGGGTATGCAGAACGCCCGCCTGCACGGTGACGTTTCCGTTCTTGTCGGGGTCGGATTCGAGGACGCCCTCGCGGTTCAGGGAAACGATGAGAACCGTATCGCCCTTCTTTAAGGGGCGCGGCAGGACATAGTCCTTGTTCGAGCGGGAAACCACGGGGTTCACCGCCTCGTCCGCCTCGCTCAGAGAGGTGCGGACGGCGCGCTTTGCTTCGTCCAGCCGTTCGGCAAGCTGTGCCTGATTGCGGATCTTCTTGATCTCCGAAAGCTGAGAAAAGACCGTATCACTGGACGCACGGGCGCTTTGCAACAGTCGGCGCGCCTCGTTTTTCATGCGCTCCGCTTCCTTTTCCGCGCCCGCCAACTTCTGCCGAAGCTCGTTTTCCGCCTGCTTGGCAAACGCCTCATACGCCACGCGGGCGGCTTGCTCCGTTTCCTTTTCACGCTCCAATTCCTCACGGGTGCGCTCCAATTTTTCCAGCATGTCCTCAAAGCGGCGGCGGTCGCCCGCCACATAGGTCTTGGCACGTTCGATCACGGGAGCGGGCACACCCAGCTTTTGCGAAATGGTGAAGGCATTGGAGCGTCCCGGCGTTCCCAGAATCAGACGGTAGGTGGGCTTCAGGGTCTCCACATCGAACTCACAGCCCGCATTGCACACACCGTCGGTGTTCAGCGCATATTCCTTCAATTCGGCATAATGCGTGGTCGCGGCGCACAGGCAGTGCAACTCGCGGAATTCCTCCAGAATGGAGACGGCAAGCGCCGCACCCTCCACGGGGTCGGTGCCCGAGCCAAGCTCATCGATGAGAACCAGTGCGCCCGGCTCCGCACCCGACAGAATGCGCACGATATTGACCATGTGGGAGGAGAAGGTGGAGAGGGACTGCTCGATGCTCTGCTCGTCCCCGATATCCGCCCATATTCCGGGGAAGATACCCATGCGGGAATCCTCCCGTGCGGGAATGTGCAGACCGGACTGGAGCATCATGGCAAGCAGACCCAATGTTTTCAGAGTCACGGTCTTGCCGCCCGTGTTGGGTCCCGTGATGACCACGGTATCAAAGTCCACCCCGAGCGACACGTCCACGGGAACCACCGTTTTCGGGTCGAGCAGAGGATGACGCGCCCGATGCAGATCGATCATGGGATGATCCTCGAGCACGGGAGAGACGGCGTTCATGCGGTATGAAAGCTCGGCGCGCGCAAATATGCAGTCCAGCTCGGTGATCTGAGAGAAGTTTTTCTGCATCACGGCGGCATTGTCCCGACACAGTGCGGAAAGCTCCGCCAAGATCTTCTCGATCTCATGCGCCTCCGCGCTTTCCAGCTCGCGCAGTTCGTTGTTTGCCTCGACCACAGCCATCGGCTCGATGAACACGGTCGCGCCCGAAGCCGAGGGGTCGTGAAGCAGCCCCTTGATCTCGGAGCGGTATTCGTTTTTCACGGGAACCACATAGCGCCCGCCGCGGGTGGTCACGATATTTTCCTGAAGATACTTTCCGTAGTCCCCTCCCGTGTAGCGGGAAAGGACATCCTTGATCCGTGTGAGCGCCGCGCGCATTTTGCGACGGATCTCGGCAAGGGTGGGACTGGCATCGTCCGCGATTGCATCCTCGGAAATGACGGAACGGGTGATGCGATCCTCCAGGCGACGGTTGGGGACGATGGCAAAAAACAGCTCGTCCAGAACGGTCACACCTGTTTTATCGTCGGCAATGTAATCATGCATCATGCGGGAGCAGCGGAGCAGAAGCGCTATGTCCAACAGCTCCGAAAACCGCAGGATCGCGCCCTTATGCGCCCTCTCCAGCGTGTTCTGCACATCGTGCACCCCGCAGAACGGCGGCGCTCCCTTTTGCTGAACCAACGCCTTTGCGGCATCGGTCTGTCCGAGCCACCGGCGAATCCTCAACTCCCGATCGGTGGGGGTCAGGGTTAGAAGCCGTTCCCTGCCCGCCTCAGTTCTGGCACAGCCCGAAAGCAGTTCCAATACTTTGTGATATTCCAGGGTCGTCATTGCCCGGGTAAAATCTGCCATTTCAATTCCTTTCTTTTATGTATCATATCATAACGTCTGCCCTTCTCGCCGCAAAAGCGGGACGGACTGTTTTTCTATAAAGACTTATAGAATGCAAGCGCCTGAAAGCGGCAATCGGTCTGATGCAGGAAATACTGCTCGCAGACGGCGGAAAGCTGACGCTGTTCGTCCTTGGGGATCGAAAACGAAAATATCCTTGCCGGCGGACAGGAAACAATGTACCGCATCGCCCGCAGAACCGTGGGGGAAAGCACGCGGAGGTTCTGCGGCAGAGCGGATTCCCCGTCGTCCGCCTCCGTGAGGTCATCGCCGACCGTCACGCTGCCCTCTTTCTGCTTCCGGCGGCGTTCCCGCTCCTCCTGCCGTGCACGATCCAGACAGTCCCCGCACCACAGAACGCCCTGTACGGTGTCCAGAAAGACGGGAAAGCGTTCTTCGCCGCACACCGTACACGACGAGATATCGGGCATAAAGCCGCATACACACATGGCGCGAAGCTCGAATGCCGCCTTGACCGGATCGCACGGCAATTCCTTTTCGGTCACGGCATACAGAGTGTTCAGGCAGAGCTGAAGCAGAGAATCCTGCTCCAAGCCCTCCACCGACACGGCGTTTGCCGCTTCCAAA
>CABUHM010000232.1:0-2907 GCA_902491355.1 uncultured Eubacteriales bacterium | reverse complement strand
CAAGGGCAACGTTATCTATGCGGACGATCTGGCGAAGATCATCGGCACGGACGGCGTCCGTCACTACTGCCTGGCGGAAATGCCTTATGCCGCCGACGGCTCCATCACCTATGAGAGCGTGCTCAACCGCTATAACACCGATCTTGCCAACAACCTCGGCAATCTGGTCAAGCGAACGCTGGATATGACCGCGAAATATTTCGGCGGTACGGTTCCCGCACCCGCAGACCACACCCCGCTTGAGGTCGAGCTGGAAACGGCTTGCGCACAGGCAAAGGAAAAGGTCTTTTCCCTCATGGACACGTACCACGTGGCAGACGCAGAGGCGGCGGTATTTGAGCTGTTCCGCCGCGCCAATAAGTATATCGACGAGACCTCCCCTTGGGCGCTGGCAAAGGATCCGGAGCAAAAGGGACAGCTCGGGACCGTTATGTATTATCTGCAGGAGGTCATCCGCTTCGGTGCGGTGCTCCTTCACTCCTTCCTGCCCGGCACGGCAGACCGCATTTTCGCAATGCTGAACACCGATTGCCGTGAGCTGACCTTCGGTGGTCTGACCTCGGGCACGCAGAACGGCAAGAGCGAGATCCTGTTCGGACGTTTGGACGATGCTGTTTTTGCACAGGCACAGCAGGAGGCACAGAAAGCCGAGGAAGCGCCCAAGGCGGAGAGCGCGGCAAAGCCCGAGGGGCTTGCACAGATCGGCATTGACGATTTCTCCCGCGTGGAATTGCGCACGGCACAGGTCATTGCCTGCGAGCCTGTCCCCAAGACCAAAAAACTGCTTCGTTTGCAGTTGGATCTGGGTTACGAACAGCGTCAGGTGGTTTCGGGCATTGCACCCTGGTACCGTCCGGATGAGTTGATCGGCAAAAAGCTGATCGTGGTTGCCAACCTCAAGCCCGCAAAGCTGGCGGGCGTGGAGAGCAACGGCATGATCCTGGCGTCGGGTGAGCAGGAGGCACGGGTCGTCTTTTTGGCGGACGATGTGCCGCTCGGAGATCGGATCCACTGATGATTCTGTTTGATACACACGCGCATTATGACGATCCGCGCTTCGACGGCGACCGCCGCGCGGTTCTGAAATCCGTTTTCTCGGACACGCCCGTGCGCTATATCACAAATGTGGGGACGAATTTCGACACGTCTCGCACGTCCTTAGAGCTTGCCGAGCAGTATGACGGTATGTTTGCGGCGGTGGGCGTGCATCCGTCCGACTGCCTCGGGGCGGGCGACCCGAACGAGGGTATGACCCGTCTTGCCGCAATGCTGGAGCATCCGAAGGCGGTGGCGATCGGTGAGATCGGACTGGACTATCACTATGATGATACGCCGAGGGATGTGCAGGCTGTGTGGTTCGAGGCGCAGATGCGCCTTGCCGCCCAAACAGGCTACCCCGTGATCATTCACGATCGGGAGGCGCACGGTGATTGTATGGATATGATCCGCCGCTTTCCCGAGGTGCACGGCATTCTGCACAGCTTTTCCGGAAGCCGCGAAATGACAGCGGAGCTGGTGCGGCGCGGATGGTACATTTCCTTTTCGGGCGTGATCACCTTCAAGAATGCGTCGCGCGTGCTGGAAGCGCTCCGTGCAGTGCCGCAGAATCGGTTGCTGATCGAGACAGACTGCCCGTACCTTGCGCCCGTTCCCATGCGCGGAAAGACCAATCATTCGGGTTATCTGCTCTACACCGCCGAAGCGGCGGCGACCGTTCTCGGCATGGAGACCGAGGAACTGTGCCGCATCACAACCGAAAACGCACTACGCGTCTATCGGATCGGGGACATGCAGAATATGCAGACAAACTGATGTCCGCACGTTTCTCGCTCTGTCCCGATTCATTCCAAAAATACAGAAAGGATGCGCGCGTCGATTTGCCGACGCTACATATGACGCCGCATTTTTACGGGTATGACCATTTCCTATGAATACGACGGTACTCTGTACCTGAATATTACCAACCGTTGTACCAACGCATGCGAATTCTGTGTGCGCACGGTCAGCGACGGCTTTTACAGCGATCAGCCCCTTTGGCTGGAGCGCGAACCCACCCGCGAAGAGATCATAGCGGACATTCTGTCCCACGATCTTACCGCATACCGTGAGCTTGTTTTCTGCGGCTACGGCGAGCCGACCTGCCGACTGGACGATATGCTGTGGGTGTGCGGCGAGGTGCGCCGTCATTCCTCCATTCCGATCCGCATCAACACAAACGGGCAGTCCGACCTCATTTACGGCCGCAGAACAGCGCCCGATTTTCGCGGTCTGGCGGATGTCGTGTCGGTTTCCCTGAATACGGCGGATGCGGCTTCCTATCAGAAGCTGTGCCACTGCGAATTCGGAGAAAAGGCATATGACGCGCTCATCGCCTTTGCCACCGATGTAAAGCAGTTTGTGCCGCATGTGATCCTGTCGGTGGTGCATCCCACCATACCCGACGAGGATATCGAAAAGTGCCGCGCCATCGCACAGAAGGCGGGCGTGGACTTTCGGGTGCGCGAGCTGGTGTGAGCGGAGAGGCGAACCGCCGGTCCTGCGCTTTTCGTCAGCCCGTCAGCCGATCATATCATAAAACAGGAACTGCCGCAGACCGATGCTGTGTCTGCGGCAGTTCCTGTTTTGCGTTATGCGCATATATTGGGGTTATCCGTTCGTCTTTTCCTTTTTCCCGCTCTGCTTCTTCTGCACGCCGCAGACCTCATTGCGGAACACGCGGAATGCGGACGGTACGGGATAGTGCTCGGTCAGCTCCTGTGGCAGGACCCACACAAGGGGAACGGGAGAGGACGGGGAAGCGGCACGGCGTGCTTTGCCGTCGTTCGGTAACGTATCGTCACATTGGACAGCGTAGGAGTGCATGTGCCATTCGATGTGCGTGAACACATGCACGGCATCCTCGCCGCG
>CABUHM010000231.1:0-2947 GCA_902491355.1 uncultured Eubacteriales bacterium | reverse complement strand
CGCCGAGAGCAGGATGCAGTTCGTGTTTTCGCCGCCGTACCAGAAATTTCCCAGACTGTAAATAATGGGAACGCCGTTGTGGTATTCGATTCCCTGCGCCTTTTGGGGATGCGTCCCCACCACAAGGTCGGCGCCGTTGTCCACACAGGCACGCGCGAGGGCGATCTGCTCGTCCTGCAACGCCGTGCCCTTTTCGTTTCCGGCGTGGATGCAGGCGATCACATAATCTGCGTTCTGCTTGGCTTCGGCGATGCGGGCGCAGAAAACCGTGGGGTCATATGCCGCCAAAACGCCCGACTGCTCGGGTTCTGCGGACGGCGTCCGCTGATAGACCTCCGCGCGGGAGGCGGCGATGTAGGCGATTTTCAGCCCGTTGACCACAAAATAACGCACGGTGCTCGCCTCGGTATCGTTTTCCCCCGCGCCGACGTAGGTGATGCCGGCATCGGTCAGGGTGGTAAAGGTGTCGGTGAGTGCGTTTGCGGAATAGTCGAACACGTGATTGTTCGCAAGATTCACGATGTCAAGTCCAAGCGTTTTGTATAACACGACGTTGTCGGGGTGAGAACGGTAATTCGGACGTTTGGTGATGAGCGGATAGCCGCGGATGGAAAAGCAGAATTCACTGTTTGCATAGGCGATGTCCGCACTGTTCAGCGCGGATATGAGGGTGGAATCGATGCATTCGGACGGCGTTTTTCCCAGTGCCGTCGCGTTCTGCATGCAGAATTGGTTGTCGTCCAAGTTGATGTCGCCCACAAATGCCAGATTTGCCACACCGCCGGCGGCATCGTTCATGATCTTCACGTTGTCGGGCTGTTCGTCCGCATGGTACAGCGCGTCTAACGCACGGTAGCTCCTTCCCGTGACCGTGAGCCACAGGTCGTCCGAGTATCCGTTCTGGCTGAGTTGCCACGCCAGCGCGCGGTAAAAGACCTCGCTTCCCGTCAGGGTGTTGCAGAATTCCAAAAATTCGGGCGTGCAGGGTAAAACCGTGCAGACAGAGGAAAGCTGTTCTGACAGCACCTCCGGAGTACATGCCTCGGGCGGCAGGATCACGTCGCTTGCATCGGGAGAGACCGACGGCGACATATTTCCCTGCGGTTGCATTACGGTGGATTCGTCCCCGCCACTTTCCTGCGTGAGGTAACTGTCGGTACAGGACGAGAGCAGGAGCATGCCCATCATGAGCAGGACTGCGATCTGTCCGACAAAGGCTTTTTTTATGATACGCATTTTCATACGCACGGGCAGAGGGCGCAGGGCATAGGATGCGTTCCTCTGCATATTCCTTTTATGTATTTTGGAAATCGGAGGGCGCCGCTCGTCGGCGCACCAAATTTCCAGTTTTCATTATACACACAGGGGGGCGGTTTGTCAAGCAAGGGGAGGACAGGGAAATAGTTTGCATGCGTCCGTCAACGGGACGGGGCGGGTGCGCCACATCATGAAAAAATGCGGAAAACGCAGATTTTTCTTATAAAAACCGGACAGGCTCTGTCCGGTTTTTTGTGTAGGATAGGGGTACAGATGCGACAGCACATCACCGAAAACCGGAAACAACGAAAGGAGAATTACCGATGAAAAAGACAACGATCATTTCCATTTGCGGCATATTGCTGGCGGCAGGACTGCTTTGCGCGGTGCTCTGTCTTGCAAAATTGAGAGGCGGAGAGGACGCGTCGGAATTGCCCGAGCAGACACAGGGACAGGTATCCGAAGCGGTACGGAAGGCATACCTTTCGTATCCGGATACGGGATATGTGGCATATCCGGGCGGTCTGCCTACGCCGTCGGGCGCGGTATTCTGTGCTGACGGCACGACCGAGTACATTTCTGCCGATGATCCGCGCCTTATCCGACTGACGAACTGCATCAGTCATGCCATGTTCCGTATGGCGGGGACGGCGGAAAACGAGCCGGACGAAACGGACGCGCCCCGCCTGATCCTCTGCTTTGAGGGAGACGGGGACGGCGACAGCGTTCGGTATATCATTTCGGGGCGGACGGTCTGCCGCGTCTACCACACGGCGGACGATATCGAATATCGGAGCGCCCGCAGTTACCGATTAGCCGATATCCCCGTGGACGATTGGACAGGGCTTGCGGGTTTTTGAGAGGAACGGCGGGCTGTCGCATCTGCAAATCAAATTCGGGAGAGGGGGTGTACTATGGAGGATACACAGGTTATTCTGGAACGGCACGACCAGAAGATCCGGATGATGGAGCTGGAAATTGCCGAGCTGAAGACGGTGCAAAGCGAGATCCGCTCGATGAACGAGACTTTGGTGACGTTTGCCAACGAGCTGAAGCATACGAACGAGCATCTGGCGCGGCACGAGGATAAGATCGAAGCCATTGAGCGTCAGCCCCGTGTCAGGTTGCAACAGATCGTTACGGCGATTATTTCCGCTATTGCAGGCGGTCTTGCGTCTCTCATCATCGGTTCGCTTGCGGTATGATCCCGAAATCCCGAAACGGCAAAGGAGGTGGTACCGTGATCTTTTCGGACTATGTGAAATCAGAGTTGCTCGGCTTGATCCCCGTGCTGTATCTCGTCGGCGCGGCGCTGAAAAAAAGCAAAGTGCCCAATCGGCGCATTCCGCTGCTTCTGGGACTGATTTCCGTTGTGCTGACCGCCCTTTGGGTGTTCTCCACCACGACCGTGAACAACGTCGGCGAGGCGGTGGAGGCACTGTTTTCGGTCGTCACGCAGGGAATCCTGACGGCGGGCGCAAGCGTGTATGCAAATCAGCTTTACCGTCAGTCCAAAAAGGACAAATGACCGCGTTCGCACATCCTTCGCGCCCCGCGTCGGTCGCCGTCTGCCCTTGAGGCAGACGGCCCCGCACAGTCCCGGCGGCGGTATCCGAATGCTTCGGTATGATGCCGTTCCCCGCCCGCCGCCGGGACTGTGCTCTCGGGCGCGGCTTGCCGCGCCCGCCCC
>CABUHM010000230.1:0-2985 GCA_902491355.1 uncultured Eubacteriales bacterium | reverse complement strand
TGGACCCCATGACACTGCTCACGGTAGCGGACGTTTCGGCACTGGTTGAAAAGTACCGCGCCGAGGCGTGACGGAGGAACAGCCTATGACGCTTTGGGAAGAGCTTCGCGCAAAAATGGAAGCGCATCCCCGACAAACCGTAGAAGAGGGTGCGCGCCGTCTGACCTATGCCGAGATGATCGGACTTGCGGAAAAGCAGGCGGAGGAACTGCGCGGGAAGCAGTGCTGTGCGCTGTTCTGTCATTCGGAGCTGAATGCGGCGATCGCCCTGCTTGCCTGCTTTGCGGCGGGCGTGACGGCACTGCCCCTGCCGGCGCGGTACGGCATGACACACTGCCACGGAATCTTGAACACCGTTCTACCCGATACTGTGATCTGCGATGAAGGCGGGGCGGCACATGTCAAGCCGTTTCTGCACGGTCAGTATGTGCCGCCCGAGGTGCATCCCGCGCTCATCATGTGTACCTCGGGTACTACGGGAAAGCCTAAGGGAAGCATGCTCACCGAGTGCAATATTCTCACAAACGTGCGGGATATCGCGGACTATTTCGGGATCACGCCCGACGACCGGGTGCTTATCGCGCGCCCCCTGTATCACTGCGCCGTCCTCACCGGAGAATTTCTCACAGCCCTCGTGCGCGGCAGTGCCGTCTGCTTTTACAGTGGGGAGCTGAACCCCGCTGCACTCCTGCGGGAAATCTGCGCGCGGGGGATCACGGTGCTTGGCGGGACGCCCACACTGCTCTCCATGATGGCGCGCATGTCGCACGGCCGTCCCGTCACAGCCCTGCGGCACGTCGCGGTCAGCGGGGAATGCCTCACGGCGCAAAATGCCAGTATCCTGCGGGCGTGCTTTCCTGCGGCACGGATCTATCATGTGTACGGGCTGACCGAGGCATGTCCGCGCGTGGCATATCTGCCGCCCGACCTGTTTTCGCAGTATCCGGAATATGTGGGGCTTCCGCTGAGATCGGTCTCGGTCAGGATTGTCAAAAAGGATGGCAGGGAAGCGCAGGCGGGGGAAACGGGCATGCTGTATGTGCGCGGCGACAACGTGATGGCGGGCTATTACCGCGATCCCGAGACGACAAAACGGGTACTGCGGGACGGCTGGCTGTGTACGGGCGATCTGGCACAGAAGAATGAGGCGGGCTGCCTCCGCATCATGGGACGGGCGGACGACTTGATCATTCGGGCGGGGATGAACATTTTTCCGTCCGAGATCGAGAACGCGCTCAAACGCGACCGAAGGGTACACGATGCTGTGGCATACGCCGTCCCGCACCCCTTCGGAACACGCATCGGCTTGCGCATTTCGGGAGATTTTGCAGACGCCGCCGAGGTCAAGCATCTGTGCGTACAGTGCCTGCCCTCCTTTCAGGTGCCGTCCGAGATCGAACTGCTCGACAGTCTGCCCCGAACCTGCACCGGCAAGGTCATTCGGCATGCATGACGCGTGCTTGTGCATTCGGTACAAAAAAGTTTACGCGTTTTGTGGCAAATTGCCGTTTTTCTCTTGACAAACGGCAATTTGCGCGCTATAATGACATCAGAAACGAATCGGAAAGGACAGGAATTGCCGCTATGATGTACGCAGGTCGATATTATTGCCGTCTGTGTGGTCTTTCTGTCCCGAATCGGGAAAGCTGAACAGACGGTTTTTCGCCGTCGGCAAATTCCGATCCGCTTGCATAAAAAAGAAAGTCCGCACAGTCGTAACACGGGTTTACGCACGGTGCGGGCTTTCTTTTTTGTATTTTGGGTATCCTTGTTCGGGGACGGCGCATGCGGAACGGCAAAACGGACGGAGAAAATCGGGAAAAATGAGGTTTTAAGACATGAAAACGGAAAATACGGCACTGAAAAATACGGAGAACATTCTCATTGTGGGCTTGGGACTGATCGGCGGAAGCTACGCGAAGGCGCTGACCAAACAGGGCTTTCGCGTGCGCGCCGTCACGAAACGGCAGGAGGACATCGACTACGCCGTGGAGCACGGCTTCCTTGCGGAGGGCGACACTGCGGTGCGCACGGATTGGCTCGGCGAGGCGGATATCGTGGTGCTGGCGCTGTATCCGCACACCCTCATCGACTGGGTGACCCAAAACGGTAAATATCTGCGTGCGGGCACCCTTGTCACCGATGTGACGGGCGTGAAGGGCAGTATCATTGAGACGGTGCAGAACGCGATGCCGCAGGGCGTGGAATTCATTGCCGCGCACCCCATGGCGGGACGGGAACGCAGCGGCGTACAGTACAGCGACGACAGCGTTTTCCACGGCGCAAACTATATCATGGTGCCGAACGGGCGGAACAGTCAGGAGTCGATCTGCAAATGCGAAGCCTTGGGAGAGGCACTCGGATTTTATCGGATCAGCCGTCTGGATGCCGCAACGCATGACCGCATGATCGCGTTCCTGTCTCAGCTGACCCACTGTATCGCCGTGTCTCTGATGTGCGCAAGCGACGTGCCCGGCATGGAGGCATATACGGGTGACTCCTTCCGCGACCTTACCCGAATCGCGCGGATCAACGACGAAATGTGGAGCGAGCTGTTTTGTGGAACCGCGATGCTCTGCTTGCCGAAATGGATCGCTTTGCGGCACAGTTCGATCATCTCAGAACGGCGCTGGCGGAGGGAGACCGCGATGAAATGCGCCGCATGATGCGGCTTTCGGGCGAGAGACGCGAAAAGTTCGACCGTCCTGCCGCAAAGGATGTCCTGTGGTCGGAGGGCGGAGAGAACAGGTAAAAGATTTACTTGGCGCGGCTCTTTCCGTCGGGATTTTCCGATCTTCTGAGGCGGCGGATGCGGTTGATGTGCCGCTCAAAACTGCCGTTGCTCAGGAGCTTGGCAATGAGGAATTGCTCCAGTACGGGAACGGTGCACGAATAGAAGCCCAGCTGTTCGTAAAAAACGGGCACGAGGGGGCGCGGCAGGAGCATGTATCCCACACGCAGGGAAGGGCAGATGGTTTTGGAAAA
>CABUHM010000229.1:0-2994 GCA_902491355.1 uncultured Eubacteriales bacterium | reverse complement strand
CGTGCGGAAGCCAAGCGCCAGCTTGCTCTGGTTTACCGGCTGGCGCTCAGTGACCGTGCGCACGTCGCCCGACGCCCGACGGATGACCTGCGTTTGGGGGCATGGGATGTCGGGGTGCGAGATCGGCAGAAACAGCGTCCGCATTTCGGAGATCAGCGCATCCCGGTCGCACTCACCAGAAAAGAAGATGCGGATCTGTGCGCGTTCCCACACCGTTCGGTAGAAATCGTACAGTGCTTGAGGCGTGACGGCGCGAACCTCCTCCTCGCTTCCCGTTTCAGGCAGACCGTACAGCTCGTCGCGGCACATTTCCTCGGCACAGCGATTGACGGCATATGCAATTTTATTGTTGATGCGGGAACGGATGGCGTCGGTGAGCATTGCCTTCTCATTTTCCACAAAGGCGGAAACAAACGCGTCGTTTTCGGTGCGCGGGCAGAAGAGCAGTTCGTGGAGGAGAGAAATGACGCCGGACAGAATATCGGTGCCGTCGGGTACGTAGTCCTGACGGATCATGGAGCACGTAAATCCGAAATATTCCACGTCGCCCCGTCGGGTGCGGGTCGGCTCAATGCGCGCGGCGTACAGAAGATCGTACTGTCGGCTCAGGCTCGCCATATCGGGGTAATGCTCGGTACCGCACCGAAGCACATAGGGGAGAAGCGATATCATTGCCGCTTCCCCGGGTCGGATGCCGAGTCGGAAGGAAACCGACAGGGTGTTTTGCTTGTGACGGTCGCTTTCCAGCACCGACAGCTCCACACCGGGGCATACAGAACAGGTGAATAAACTCATGGGAATCTCCGTTCCGCCGCGCGGGGCGGCGCAATTTATCATAAAATCAGCAGTGCGGCACAGACCGCGTACAGGAGACACACGGCGCAGAAAACGAAAATGAGTACCGTTTTTCTGCCGCGCGTACAGGCAAATCCGATGCCGCCGCAAAAGGCAAGGCACAAAAAGGGGACGAATTCTTCCCGCATGGAGACGCAGTAACCGATGGAGCGGTCAAACGCCCGCGCGGTATGCAGAAGGATACCGGCAAGCCATCCGGTGATGCGCGCTGCCGCAGTGCCGAGAAAAGGAAGGGGAAAGAACAGAAGGGACAGGGCGGCAAAATACAGAAAGACGGTGGAAAAGGGAATAAACCAGAAATTCACCAAAAAGCCCGCAGGGGCAATTTCTCCCAATTCCACGGTGCACAGAATGACCAGAAACAAATTGGCGCAGAAGGTGGACACAAACAGACCGACGGGATAGGCAAGAAAGCGCTTGGTGCCGCGCGGCAAAGGCTCGGTCAGCTCATCGGTCAGCGGGGTGGAAAAACATACGATCCCGAGGGTCGCCGTAAATGACATCTGAAAGGAGAGGGCGGTGACAGCCGACGGACTGCACAGGCAGATCAGTGCTCCCGCAAAGCACAGCGCATCCACCGAGGACGGATCTCTCCCCGCAATGATCGCGCCGCAGTACAGAACGTACATCAGCATGGCGCGCACCAAGGAATACGGAAAGCCGCACAGGGCGCAAAACAGAACGGCGAACGCGGCGGAGGTCATGCAGGCGGCACGGCGCGGAACGCGCAAAAGGCACAAGAGCCGAAACAGCGAGCCGCTGAGCACCGAAAGATGCAGACCGGATATGGCAAGCAGATGGGAGATGCCGAGGCGCGAGAAAACCTCCCGCGTTTCGGGGGTGATGCCGTCCCGCAGTCCGAGAAGCATGGCACAGACCAGCGAACCGTTTTCTCCGCCGATGCGCTCCCGCAAAAGTCCTCCCAGTGCCGTTTGCCACGGGGACAAAAGCGGCGACAGGAGCTTTTGCAGATCGGGCAGGGGAGAAAGCACGGTCAGGCGCAGTGCCGACCACAGAAAGCCCGCAGCGGCGGAAAGGCACAGGACGGTGATCAGACGCACATTCCGCCGCCGTCCGAAAATAAGGAGACACAGACCCGCCGTCGCCCCGATGCCGCCCAGACAGAATTGCAGGGCAAGCGCACTGTGCGCCGCGCAGAAAAGCGCCGCAAGAAAGGGTGCGCAAACGGGAAAGGGAAGCGGCGGCTTGGAGATGGGCGGCGCGGAAAATGCGGTCGTTTGCTGTGCAGTCATTGCCGTGCGCCCTCCCCCGTAACACTCAATTACCCATATTATAGCCTTTTTTCGGTCATTTTGCAATAGGGAGCGCCGCGTCTTTGATAAAAAATGGGAAAAGTTTGTCCACCCCATTGAAAAGCAGGAAAAAATGTGCTATATTTATGGTGTACAACATCGCAGATTTCATTTTCGTGATGCAAATATTATATTATGGAGGAACATACATATGGCAAAGAGCAGACTGATCGGCGGTTACCCCGTTATTGGTATCCGTCCTACCATCGACGGCCGCCGCGGCGTTCTCAAGGTTCGTGAGTCGCTGGAAGAGCAGACCATGAACATGGCACGCGCCGCCGCAAAACTGTTTGAGGATAACCTGAAATATTCCAACGGAGAGCCTGTGAAGGTGGTCATCGCCGATACGACCATCGGCAGAGTTGCCGAGAGCGCCGCATGCGAAGAAAAATTCCGCCGCGAGGGCGTGGAGATCACCCTGACCGTGACGCCCTGCTGGTGCTACGGCTCCGAGACGATGGACATGAACCCCACCACCATTAAAGGCGTTTGGGGCTTCAACGGCACCGAGCGTCCGGGTGCGGTATATCTGGCTTCCGTGCTTGCAACCCATGCACAGAAGGGACTTCCCGCCTTCGGTATTTACGGCCGCGAGGTGTGCGATGCGGACGATACCGAAATCCCGTCCGACGTGCGCGAGAAATTGCTCCGCTTCGGCCGTGCGGCAGTTGCCTGCGCTTCCATGCGCGGCAAATCCTATCTGCAGATCGGTTCCATCACCATGGGTATCGGCGGCTCCATCATCGATTCCAACTTCATCGAGGATTACCTCGGCATGCGTGTGGAATCGGTTGACGAGGTCGAGATCATCCGCCGCATGACCCTC
>CABUHM010000228.1:0-3021 GCA_902491355.1 uncultured Eubacteriales bacterium | reverse complement strand
AACGCGGTCGATCTGACGAAGATACAACATAAAGCGCGTGGTCATGCGATACAGAATCTGGAGCACAAAACGGGTCTTGTATTCGGTATGAATTGATTTGACCTTGCCCTGAGCGATATCCTCCAGCACAGGATTGGAGCGGTGGGACATGGTAATCACGTTCGTGGGGGTCACTAAGACACCGATCGGCATGGTGGAATAGGCAATGTTGGTTTCCCCGGGATCATGGTCAAGGAACGGAACGTCAAAAATCAGAAAGGTGTTGCTGCCCTCCTTTTCGATGTGGGAAGACTCCTCCTCGTCCAGTGAGGACAGGATGTATTCGGACTCCACCTTATACTTTTCTTTTAACAGGTCGATCTCGGCTTTGTCGGGTGCAACCACGTTGATCCAGCAACCGTCGCCCGGGTCGGTAGTGCTGACTAAGGTATCGTTTTCGGTTTTGTAATACTCGATCATAAAAAACAGCCTCCGATGTAATCATGATGGCGGAAAAACCGCCGCCGCATACATCGAAAGCCGAAAAAAGCCGTGACGCCGACCGTCACAGGACGGCAAAAGAGCCGGAGGACAGAGCTTCCGGATGTATGGTGGCAATATGAGAAATACCACACAAGTGTACGTCGGTGGTACTTCGATTACCGTCGCTCACGGAAACTCCCCCTTTTCGTTCGGATACGGGCATAAAAACTGCCCGACTTGTTTTATTATACACCCGACGTACATGGTCTGTCAACCGCAAATCCCGATTTTTTACCTGATTTTACCGAAAGTGACGCAAAAACGGCACAGGCATCCCTGTCCGCATGGGACAAAAGGAAGCCTGTGCCGCAGAAACACGCGGAAAACTACTGCTCGAACTGCGAACGGTACAGCTTTGCGTAAAAGCCGCCGCGCGCGAGCAACTGTTCATGGTTGCCCGTCTCCACGATATTGCCGTCCCGCATGACTAAGATCAGGTCGGCTGAGCGGATGGTGGACAGGCGGTGTGCCGCGATGAAGGAGGTCTTGCCGTCGGTCAGACGATCGAACGCCGCCTGAATCTTCTGCTCGGTGCGCACGTCGATGGAGGAGGTCGCCTCATCCAGAATCAGGACGGGCGGCAGACAGAGCATGATCCGCGCGATGCACAAAAGCTGTTTCTGTCCTTGGGAAAGCCCTTCCCCATCCTCGAACAGCACGGTGTCGTAGCCGTTCGGCAGACGTCGGATGAAGGAATGCGCACTGGCGGCGCGCGCCGCACGCTCGATCTCCTCTCGTGAGGCATCGGGACGACCCACGGCAATGTTCTGCGCCACGGTCGCATGACGAAGCCACGTTTCCTGAAGCACCATGCCGATGTTGGCGCGCAGGCTGTGCCGCGTCACCTCGTTCAGGGAAGAGCCGTCTAACAGGATCTCGCCGCCGCACACATCGTAGAAGCGGAGCAGGAGATTGATAAGCGTGGTTTTGCCGCACCCCGTCGGACCGACGATGGCAATTTTCTGACCCTGCTTGACCTGCAAATTCAGATCGCGGATGAGGGGGCGCTCGGGAACATAGGAGAAGTCCACGTGCCGCATGTCGAATTCGCCGCGCACATTTTGAAGAACATTTGTGCCGTCGGGCGACTGGTCGGGCAGATCGAGAAAATCCAGAACGCGATCCGCACACGTCAGTGCATTCTGCATTTCGGCAACAACACCGGAAATTTCGTTAAACGGCTTTGCATACTGACCCGCATAGGACAAGAGACAGGTCAGACCGCCCACCGACAGCGCAGAACCGCCCGACGCCAGAACCGCAAGTCCGCCGAACAGGGCGACCGCCGCATACACCAATGCATTGATGAAGCGTGTGGACGGGTTCACAAGGGAGGAAAAGAAGGTGGCGTGAAGCGATGCCTTTTCCAGTCGGTCGTTGATCTCGGTGAAGGTATCGCGTGAATGGCTCTCATAGCCGAAGGCGCGAACTACCTTCTGTCCCGTGATCATCTCATCGCAATATGCGGTCTGCTCCGCACGGATGGCGGATTGCAGTGTGAACATATCGTGCGTTCTCTTGGCAATGAATCGCGCCGTCAAAAGCGACAGCGGCGTGAGCACAATGACCGCCAAAGCGATGAGCGGATGAATGGTCAGCATGATGACAAGGGTGCCGAGGATGGTCAGCACACCTGTGAAAAGCTGAGTAAAGCTCAGGAGCAGACCCTCGGAAAAGGTGTCCGCGTCCGAGATCATACGGGACAGGATCTCGCCGCGCGGCACGGTATCCAGCACCGACAGCGGCAGGGTCTGAAATTTATGGAAGGCATCCCGCCGCAGATCCTGCACCACGCTGTAGGCGATGCGGTTGTTCACGGTGCTCATGCACCACACGGCAAGCGCGCCGATCACGGCACACACCACCGAGCGGAGCAGATATCCGACGATCCGGGACAGCGAATTTTCGGGCGCGTCGGGGGAAATACAGTCGATCGCGTCACCCACAAGCTGCGGGATGCGCAGAGACATCACAACCGAGACGGCGGCACAAAGCAGTGTGACCGCGATCCAGAAGCGGTAACGGAAAATCCTGCGAAGCAGGCGTTTGAAATGATTCATTTTGCGGCATCCTCCTGATACTGTGAGCGATTGATCTCCGCATACACAGGGCACGTGTCAAGCAACTCGTTATGCGTTCCGACACCCACAGACTCACCGTCCTCCAACACAAGGATACGGTCTGCATGACGGATGGACGCGGTGCGCTGAGAAACGATAAAGATCGTAGGATGCCAATCCAGCGCGGCAAGCGCACGGCGGAGCGCCGCATCGGTGGCATAGTCCAGAGCCGAAGTGCTGTCGTCAAAAATGAGGATCGGCTTCTTGCCCACAAGGGCTCGCGCAATGGTCAGGCGTTGCTTCTGCCCGCCGGACAGATTCCGACCGCCCTGCTCAACGCGGGTGTCAAGTCCATCCTTGCTCCGCACAAAATCAGCCGCCTGTGCCGCCTCCAGCGCCTGCCACAGATCGTCGTCCGTCGCATCGGGACAGCCCATGA
>CABUHM010000227.1:0-3066 GCA_902491355.1 uncultured Eubacteriales bacterium | reverse complement strand
CCTCGACCTCGGACGTATCCTTGACGAACGCGAATACATCATTACACACGGTGATGCCGAAGTAGCTCAGAAAGCCGGACGTGACCAGAATAAACATGATATAGATGATTGCTTTGAGCACGGAATTGAGCATGCCTGTGCGCGGTGCTTCCTGAAGCCCGCTGTTCCGATGCTTTTTGGACGCCTTCTTCTTGCGGGTGTTGGGCGCACCCTGCGCGTTGTGGGTCATGACCGCACTTTGCGCGGAGGTCATCGAGGTGTGACCGACGGCACGGCTCTGCCCGCGAGCTGTCGCGGGAGATGCCTTTTTGCTCGGTGCCGTCCAGTCGACCGACGGCGCGTTGCCGCGAGGCTGATTGGCGACACGCGGCACGGGAGCGTTGGCTCTGGCGGGTGCGGGCTTTGCGGTCTGCGCTGATTTTTCCGTGGAAGAGACGGCTGGCATCACGCGGGTATCGCCCGTGGGGGATGCCTTCTGGTGCGGTCTTTCCTCAGGCAGGGAACGCGAGGTCTGTTGTCCGGCGGCGTTCTGTCCGGTCGGCGCGGGACGGGGACGGGGACGGGGCGCATTGTTCACCCCTGTACCGTTCGTCTGCCCTGCGGTGTTCGGCTTAGCCGTGGGGCGTCGCCGCAGAACCGTGGAAAAATCGGGTTCGGATTCATCCGGTGTGCGGGGACGGTTATTTTCGTTTGATTCGTTCATGATAATACCTCATGCCGCCGAAGCGGCGCTGTATGATCCGGAAAACGTGTCGAAGTTGATTTGAATGCTTCGGGGGTCAGATCCACAATAGCTTGACTGCCGTAACGGCAATGCACAGAAGAAGGGATGGCGAGATCAGGCACATGCCGAATGCCGCCTTTTGAGAGGTCTCCGTGCGCAGATAGGACGGAACCGCCGCACCGAACACGCCCTCATTGTGCAGAATCCGTTCCGCCTCCCGCACGGTAAGAAGCAGGACAACGAGAAATGCGGTAACGAGCAGGAAGAACAGAAGGACGGAATACGCCCTCTGCGCCGCAACATGCAGAAGGAAGGTTTCGCCGAACAGGTCGCAGACCGAAAGCACGGCGCTGATGAGCATGGAATAAAGCAGGGAGTGCGTGAAAAAGAAGACGATGCCGAGCACCAGACCCGTGTAAAACAGGATGGGAACGGTCTTGGGTGAGGACGCCAGCGAGGCATAGAGCAGTGCCGAGAAAAAGACTGCGCACACAGGACCGTATCCGCCGTCGGCATATTCGCGGATGAGAATGCCGCGGTACACAAATTCGGTCGCGATTGCGGGAACGATGGCAAATGTGATAATACTGTACACGGCATCGGAGACCGTGGACAGATTCGCCTGGGAGATATAGCCGTAGAGATTGAGAAAATAGAGATTGTTATATCCCGTGCCGAGCGCGACGTATGCGGATTTTATGATCGCCGTCCCGAACAGGATGAGAAATAAGCCGAGCACGCCAAACGCCACGCGGTTCGGGGAGGGCAGACGTAGCCGCAGACGCAGGGCAAAGCCGGAGCCGCGGAGCTTGCAGTAGAAAATACCGGGAAGGACAATGACCACGATCTGCAAAAGGATCAGGATGATATACAGGCTGTCCGTATTGTTGACATGCACGGTCAGATCGGGCAGAAAGCGCATGCCGAAATTGAGGACGACGATAAAGAGGGGCAAAAGGGGAGCAAGCAGGAAGGGCTTGACCCTGCCGAGGGCATGAGAGCCGCTGTCGTCTGTGCTCCTCGGATCTGTGCTCGGCGGCGTGGTGGACGGACGGCGGACGGGTGTATTGTCGATGCTTTTTTTTGACTTTGTTGGAATATCAGCGTTTTTCTTGGTCAGCACGGATCCACCGAACTCCTTTCTCGGTAATGATTGCGTCCGCAGGACGGTCGTGGTTCTCACAGGGCAACTGCGGAAAAAACAGGGAAGAATAGACGGCACACACAGCCGCGCCGGGAAAGCGGACAAGGAAGCGGTCGTAATATCCGCCGCCGTAGCCGATTCGGTTTCCGTCTCGGTCACACGCAAGCGCGGGGATAATGCACAGGGCATGGGTCAGCTCGTTCGGCGCGATGGCGGGGCAGTGGTCGGGCGGCATGGGGATGCCGTATTTCCCGCGAACGAGGGAACGCGGATCGTCGATGCAGTGAAACGTCATGTTCCTGCCCGTGTCCGCACAGCGCGGATAGGCAAGCCGCTTTCCCCAATGCAACGCCGTATCGGCGCAAAGTCCCAACTGAATTTCATCGGGAAGGGAGGCATACAGCAGAACGGTGTCCGCCTCCGCAAAGGCTTGCATCCCGATAAGATGCCTACAGATCGCACGGTCAAGCGCACATTTTTCCGCATCGGACAGCGACCGCCTGAACTGCATCGCGGCGCGACGAATTTCTTCTTTTGTATGGGCAGAGGGCACAAAACCCGTCATTTTGCCAGGACGGAAGCACGGATGCGCGCGCCCTCCTCATCCCCCGCAAGGGCAGAGAGTAAGGTCACGCCGAAGGACAGCGCGGCGCCCATGCCGTTCGCGGTGATGATCTTTCCGTCCCGCACTACCGATTCATCGGACAGCACAGCGCCGTCGAGATAGGTCTCAAACGAGGGGTAGCACGTGGCGCGGCGGTTTTTGAGAAATCCGCGTTTGCCCAATATCATGGGTGCGGCGCAGATAGCGCAGAGGAAAGCGTCGTGTGCCTTGGCTACGGAAAGCAGTCGGTCGGTCTCGGGTGACATGTCCAGATTTTTTGCGCCCGGCATGCCGCCCGGGAAGATGAGCATTTCCGGCTTTTGCTCCCATGCATCGGACGCGAGAAGCTCGTGTACCGTGGTGTCGGCTTTTACGGTGATGCCGTGCGCGCCGCAAACCTCGGTGCTGTGTCCGAAGGAGACAACGGTCACCTTTCTGCCGCCGCGACGCAGAATGTCAACAGGGCAGAGTGCCTCGATCTCCTCAAAGCCGTCTGCCAACAGGCAATAAATCATATGTGCCTCCGAATTTATGATACGTTATTTGTTATTGCAGATTCAGTTCGTCCGCGGTGAGGAAGCGGTTGGCTTCGCC
>CABUHM010000226.1:0-3087 GCA_902491355.1 uncultured Eubacteriales bacterium | reverse complement strand
ACCGCGTCGATCCACATGGTGTTGTGCGCCTGCACCACGGCATAAGCGGAAAGCGCATACATGGTGGAGAAGGTCAGCACCGTGAGGCGGTTGGTCGGGCGCGTAGACTTGAGGTAATACGCCATGGTCAGACCGGAGGAACCGATCTTGCAGAGGATCATGGTGAGAAGCGCCTCGGTGATCATGGACTTGGGGAACAGCACGGTGAGCAGGGAGAACGGACTGGAAAGATAATATGCGAAAATGCCCATGTTCTCGCCACCGAGCGCGCGCGACCAGGTATAGATCAGACTGCCGCCCGAGGTGAGCTTGTTGCGGAGATCCTCAAAAAAGTACACATACTGCCCGTTGAGGTCGAGCACAAGCACGGAATTGTTTCCGAACGGAAAGACCTCCAGCGCAATATACACCAGCCACATGGTGACGGCGGGGATAAAGAACGCGGCAAGGTAGAAGAGCAGATACGGGTGCTTGCGTTTGGCTTTCAGCGGTGGAATTTCGGTATCCAGCCGCGGGGAGAGCTTTGCCTGATCGGTCATGACGTACATCCTTTCGAATTCATTTTCTTGCTTTTCAAAAACACGGTCACGGGCGAACACGGGATCAGACCCGTTCGCCGTTGACTTCGCGTATCCCGCGTTCGAGCTTGACGCGGGGCACGGTCACATCTCTGCCGCATCCGTCGCACAGGATGCGGACATCCGAGCCGACACGGAGCACAGTGAAGGAAACGGAGCCGCAGGGGTGTTTTTTCTTCATGGTCAGGCGGTCGCCCTCGCACAGCTTAATGATCTTCATGCTACATCCTCCCCTTTCCCGAGCAGTCGGCAGTTTTACAGAGTATATACTACCACATTTCGGTGCGCTTGTAAACCTTTGACACGATATTTTCACAGAAATCCTCAAATAAATTCAAGGAAACCGAAGGAAATTCTTTGACATTTTCAAGGATATGTGCTATAATAAATTGTTATCAATTTGCAAAACGATCCGCAGGAAACGAAAAAACGGCATATTGCCGCGCCTCTTGGCGGAACAGCGAAAACGGAAAGGACGGTGCCGCCCGCACGGGACGGCGTTTTTGCCCATGATCATTCTCGGTATCGACCCGGGTGTCGCCATTATCGGGTACGGCGTTATTCGCTATGAGCGCGGCAGAGCGGTCACACTGGCGCACGGCGCCATCACCACACCCGCGCACACCGATCTTGCGACCCGTCTTTCCATGATTCATCGCGACCTCAACGATCTTGTCGCCATGTACCGTCCGGACGAGGCTGCGGTGGAGGAGCTGTTCTTCAACACCAACATCACCACGGGCATTGCGGTCGCCGAGGCGCGCGGGGTCATTCTGCTCACCCTGCATGAAAACGGCGTGGCGTGCTACGAATATACCCCTCTTCAGGTCAAGCAGGCGGTGGTGGGGTACGGACGTGCCGAAAAGAATCAGGTCATCATGATGGTACAGTCCATCCTGAACCTCAAGTGCCGCCCGAAGCTCGACGACACGGCGGACGCGCTTGCCATCGCCATCTGCCATGCGCACACCGAGGCAAGCCGTCTGCGCGACCATTACAATCAATAACGCATCGGCGCGGTCTGCTGCATCGGGAAGCAGACCGCCGCAACGGGAATAGGAGCAAATCATGTTTTATTACTTAAACGGAAAATTGGCGCTTGCCGAGCCGAATACCGCCGTGCTGGACTGCGGCGGCGTTGGCTACCGTCTCACCGTCAGCGGAAGCACCCTCGGTCATCTGGCGGGAAAACTCAACGCGGAAGTGCGGCTTTACACCTACCTTGCCGTGCGTGAGGACGGGATTGAACTGTTCGGCTTCTTCGAGCTTGCCGAAAGGCACGCGTTTGAAATGCTTCTCGGTGTGTCGGGTGTCGGTCCGAAGGCTGCGATCTCCGTTCTGACCCTGCTCTCCCCCGCTGCACTTTCGGTTGCCGTCGCCACCGAGGATAAAAAGGCCATCTCCAAGGCAAGCGGCATCGGTCCCAAAACGGCGGCGCGCATCATATTGGAGTTAAAGGACAAAATTGCAAAAGAACTGTCCGCCGATATGAGCGATACCGACGATACGGGAACGGGAGCGCTCCCCGCCGAGAGCGGCATTTTTTCGGACGCGCTCAACACCCTGCTCGTTTTGGGGTATTCGCGTCCAGAGGGCATTTCCGCACTGCGCGGACTGGACACCGAACAGCTCGGCTTGGAGGAAACGGTGCGCGCGGCTCTGCGACGGCTGTCTCAGGTCTGAGATGCGTCTGAATAAAACGACCCCCGCACGATCACATCTGAATTGACTATGCCGCCACAGCGGCACGGAGTATCATAACATGCTTGAAAACGATTTTGACTTGGAAAACCGAATCGTCTCCATGAAGGAGACGCCCGAGGATCGGGACACGGACACTTCCCTGCGCCCCAAGACCCTGACCGACTATGTGGGACAGGAAAAGGCGAAGGAAGCCCTGAAAATTTCCATCGAGGCGGCGCGGAAGCGCGGCGAATGCCTTGACCATATCCTGCTTTACGGCCCGCCCGGGCTTGGCAAGACTACCCTCTCCGCCATCATCGCAAACGAGATGGGCTGTAACATCCGCGTCACTTCAGGTCCCGCCATCGAAAAGGCGGGCGACTTAGCCGCGCTTCTGACCAACTTAGCGGACGGCGATATCCTTTTCATCGACGAAATTCACCGCCTCCAGCGCGCCGTGGAGGAAATTCTCTACCCCGCCATGGAGGACTACTCGCTCGACATTATCTTGGGAAAAGGTCCTGCCGCGCGCTCCATCCGCATCGACCTGCCGCGCTTCACCCTCATCGGCGCCACGACCCGCGCGGGTCAGCTTTCCACACCTCTCCGCGACCGCTTCGGTCAACTGCTCAAGCTGGAGCTGTATCAGCCGAACGAGCTTGCGTCCATCGTCAGCCGCTCCGCCTCCATTCTCGGCATTGAGATCGATCCGGAGGGCGCATACGAGATCGCATCCCGTTCCCGCGGCACGCCCCGAATCGCAAACCGACTGCTCAAGCGCGTGCGCGACTTCGCGCAGGTGCGCGCCGACGGCAAGATCGACCGC
>CABUHM010000225.1:0-3087 GCA_902491355.1 uncultured Eubacteriales bacterium | reverse complement strand
TCGTCATGATGGCGGCAAACGTCGCATTTGTGATCGTAAACAGTGCCTATACCCGCCGAGTTAAGCCCATTCTTGACAAAAAAGGAGACGCGCGCCTCAAAAGAGCGGTTTTTCGGAGGTCGTTGGAAGCGGACTATGCCAATTTTGACGCCCCCGATGCCTATGAGAGCTTCAGCCGCGTCCTGTCGAACAGCGCGGAGGCGCTTGAATGCGCCAAAAATGCGGTGCAGGAGATGTTCAGCTTTGCGCTGAGCTTTTCGCTCAACGTCTGGCTCATTCTGACCATCGACCCCGTGCTATTTGTGTTTGCGGCGCTTTCCCTGCTTTCCGTCCTGTTTACGCCGTTCCTCAATCGGGGGATTTACGGCTATTCTGTTGAGGAGGACAGGATATCAAGGAAGAACGACTATACCCGCCGTACCTTTTATCAGGCGGAATTCGCCAAGGAAATGCGTCTGACCAATATGCACCGTGTGATGATTGCAAGGTTTGAAGCCTCGTCGGCTGAGATTATTCAGCTTCTGAAAACCAAACGGCTGAGACTTGCGTTTCTGTCGTTTCTCGACCATTTTTTGACCTCCTGCATCGTTCCCTGCGCGGCACAGTTATACGCGATATACCGAACCGTGGTGTCAAAAACCATGATGCTCGGCGATTGTCTGGTCGTGATTAACGCAGTTCTGGCGTTTTCCGGCATTGCCGCCTCGGTCAAGGTCATCGTCTCGTTTTTTTGCGATGCGGCGCTGTATATCCGCGACTATCGGTCGTTTATGACGGAGGTTCCGCAGGTCGACCCCAATCCCGACGGTCTTATGCCGACGGTCGGGGATATTGAGCTGAAAAATGTATCGTTCCGTTATCGTGGCGCGGAGACGGACACCCTGCGCGGTGTCTCCGTGAAGATCAAAAAGGGGGAGCGGATCGCAATTGTCGGGCACAACGGCGTGGGCAAGACCACCCTTGTGAAATTGCTTCTGCGTCTGTATGACCCGACGGACGGCTCCGTATTTGCGGGCGGTCACGACATACGGGAGTACAGGCTGAAGGAATATCGCAGAACCTACGGCGTGGTGTTTCAGGATTATCGGCAGATGGCAATGACCGTGGCGGAGAACGTGCTCGGCAGAGCGTTTGAGGACGGCGACGAGGCTGTTGTGGTCGATGCTCTGAAAAAGGCGGGATTATGGGAGATCATTTCCGCTCTGCCCAAGGGGATTCATACCGTTATGACCCGCGAGTTTGACAGTGACGGTCTGGTGCTCTCGGGCGGGCAGACACAGAAGCTGGCAATCGCCTCGATTTATGCCAAACACGCCGATACGGTAATACTCGACGAGCCGTCCTCGGCTTTGGATCCCTTGGCGGAGCATGAAATGTACGGGAATATGCTCAGGGCAAGCGAGGGAAAAACCGTGATTTTCATTTCGCATCGGCTTTCGTCCGCCGTGTCCGCCGACCGCGTGTTCTTTATGGAAAACGGCGGCGTTTGTGAGATGGGCAGTCATGCCGAGCTGATGCGCCGAAACGGAAAATATGCCGAGATGTTCCGCATGCAGGCGCAGAATTATACGGACGGTGTCCACGGAGGGGCTGACAGTGAAGCAATGTAAAAAGGCGGGCGGGGAGCGCGCCTCGTGGAAGAAAGTGTGGCAGGATCAGGTCTACTCCCTGCGCTTCATGTGGCGCCATTCCAAATCCTATCTGTTTCTTTCTGCGCTGAATATGCTGATATGCAGTGCGGTCGGACCGGCGGAGGTCGTTCTGACCGGTCGGCTGTTCCGCATGCTCGAGGACGGGTGCGGCTTTTATGACGCGGCGCTCATCGTGATACTGATAGCTATATTGGGCGCGCTTCGCCCCTGCTGGTCGATGTTCTACGACACCCTCCTGATCCCGAAGTCTCAGCAGAGGCTTCATGTGAAAATTCAAGGGCAGTTCTTTGAGAAGGTGCGCACCATCGAGCTTGCGCGCTATGACGATCCCGAATTCTACCATGATTTCATCCTTGCCATGCAAAACGCAGATTCCTATGCCACGGCGGCTTGGGGAAACATCAGCACACTGATTGGTCACGCCCTTTCGCTGGCGGCAATTGTGAGCGTGCTTGCGTATGTGGATCTGACGGCAATGCTGATCACGCTTGCCAGTGCCGTATTTGCCATGGCGATCACGTCGCGGACGCAAAAGCTCGGATTCCTAAAAAACGTGGAAATGACTCCCATCGGGCACAGGGAAGAGTACATCAATCGGGTTTTCAGCCAAGCGGATTATGCAAAGGAGCTTCGGTTGACCGATCTCGGGGATAAGCTGATCGCCGATTATGACCGTAATACCGATGCGTACATCGAAAAGACGAAATACTACGGCAGGCGGGAGACGATAGCGGAGCTTCTCGATGCCGTAAACAGTCAGGGCGTCCGCATCGCAGTCATCGCGTGGACGCTGTATCGCCTGTTGGTGACTGGCAGTGTGACCCTCGGCGGCTTTACGGTGGTGGTCAATGCGAATTGGCAACTTCGTGAGGCGTTGGTGGGGGTCGGAAGGCACCTTTCCGGCCTGCCTCAGCAGAGTTTGTTTATGGAGAAGGTGCGTGCTTTCATGGCGTATACGCCCAAGGGACGCACGGGCACGCTTCCCACACCCCGACTTCGGGAGCTTGAAGTGAAAAATGTCAGCTTCGGGTACGGCGGGGATGCGCCCGTCATGCACAACGTCGATCTGACGATTCGCCGCGGGGAAAAGATCGCTGTCGTGGGCTACAACGGCGCGGGAAAGACCACACTGGTCAAGCTGATCATGGGCTTGTATCAGCCCGATTCGGGCGCGATCCTGTATAACGGAACCGATATCCGCGAATTTGACACCGATTCCTACCGTTCGCGCATGGCGGCGGTGTTTCAGGATTACAAGATATTTGCCGCAACCGTCGGGGAAAACGTGCTCGGGGATCTGTGTACCGAGGCGGATCGGGAACGGGTGGAGATGGCGCTGAGTCAAGCTACCTTCGACAATAAGCTCGCAACCCTTTCGGACGGTATTGACACCGTGCTGACCAGAGAATTTGACGAGGACGGCACGAACCTTTCT
>CABUHM010000224.1:0-3094 GCA_902491355.1 uncultured Eubacteriales bacterium | reverse complement strand
TCCGTTCGCCTTTTGTCCGTGCCAGATGACGGGAATGCCCGCGCTGAGCTTCCGATAAACGGCGAGATACGGATCTCCGCCGGTATATTTGGAATAGTCGGACGGCCAGTAGATAGAGCCGGACGGGGTAAATTCGCAGCTTCGCAAAACGGCATCGGGGGTCACAGCGGTGCCGGTTCGGTAGGATTCGGTCATAGCGAGACAGGTAAGCGCACAACCGATCTGCCGCACGGTCTTGCCCGATTCCGCGACGGGCAGATCCGCCCAGCGTCCGTCATACTGGGTATAATAGGGCACCGAAAGGCGGATCTCCGGATATCCGGACGGCTCCGAATCGGCTTGCGGCGCTTGTGTCTGGGCGGGAGGCTTTGTCGTTTCCGTTGGCGCTGTCGTTGTGACGGGCGGATCGGCGGTGCTCGTGGCGGGCTTTTTGGTGACGGGCTTGCGGGGAGAGGATGTAGTTGCCGCATCGGTTGCGGGGGGCGGCGGCGCGGTCTGTATCGGTTCGGTCGCGGGCGTCGTTTCCTCCTCTGTGATCGGCTCTTCGTGTGCCGTCAGCTCGGGTAACGTCTCCTGCGGCGGCTCGAACACCTCTAAAAATGCAATGTGCAGATACCCCACGCGGCATCCGTCATAGATTACGCGGACGTAATCGACCGTCGCCTCCTGCGTGATCGGGATCAGAACGCGTTCCCCCACGGGCAGGCGATCCACCGCCTTGCCGTCTGCTTCGGCGCGGATGTCGGCGGACGTGCATCGGCTGACCGCACCGACTCGAAACGGCACGGGCGAAAGAAACACGCCGGCGCAATAGCCCCAGTCGCCCTCGCCGTATTGCACGGCATACCAGTCGCCCGAGCGCACGCCCACGATGTAAAGGGGCGCGCCCGCCTCTTCCTCCGCTACAACGCATGAGGCGAGGGTGGGTTCCTGCCGCAGGGCAAGGGACACCGTGCCGCCTTTCTCCGACTTGTCCGTATCGGCGGACATGCCGTTGTCTGCCGTAAACGCGGACAGGGCAAGGATACCGGCGGTCGAGGCGGCGCACAGCGCCAACCGCACCCAATGCTTTCCACAGTGCATGTGCATAGAATCATCCTTTCTTTTTGGGATTACCTCCATGTTACCATAATTTCGGAGAGCGGGGAAGCCCCAAAAATATGGAAGCGCGCATTCGCCTAAGCGGGACGGGGGATTTTGGACGGCAGGTAAATTTTCCCTTGTGGGAATAACGGGGGAAAATCGGGGAATGCTCTTGGAAAAAGGAAGGAAAAGAGCGCGGAGGTGCGCGTGTCCCGACGGCTCTTTTTCGGCAGGGAGGCTTTTGCATGCAGTACGTAACAATTGCGCTCACGGCACTGTTTTCCATGGTAGTCCTGTTCTGCGTCACCCGATTGACGGGCAGTCGGCAGATCTCCTCCATGAGTGTGTATGAGTACGTCAACAGTATCACGCTCGGCTCACTTGCGGCACAGCTTGCGGTGGCGCAGGGCGAGGATTTTCCCATTATGCTCATCGGCACGGCGGTGTACGGTCTGGTCACGGCGCTGTGTGCATATCTGACCAATAAGAGTCGAACGCTTCGGCGTTTTCTTGTGGGCAAGCCGCTGGTTCTCATGGAGCACGGTCAAATGAACCGCAGGAATTTCGCCCGCGCCCGCATGGATGTGGAGGAATTCTGCGCACATCTGCGCTCGCAGGGATACTTCGACCTTTCGCGCGTGGACAGCGCGGTGATGGAGACCACGGGACGGGTGAGCGTGCTCTCCCGCGCGGCAGACCGTCCCGTGTCGCCCAAGGACATGAAGCTTCCGGTCAGCGCAGAGCGCCTGTGCCGCATTTTCGTGGTGGACGGTCAGCTCATTTCGGATGCGCTCCGCGCGGCGGGGAGAAGCGAGGCGTGGTTGCGGGAGCAGATGGCGCAGAAGGGCATTTCCGGTCTTTCCCATGTGTTTCTGTGCTGTGAAAGCGCAAACGGGGATGCTTGGTTTTTCGGCGGGGACGATGTGAAAACGGGAGGCAGTGTATGACGGTGCGTGATTATTTGGAGGCGGCGGGTATTGTGCTGGCAGGCTTCTCGTCGCTCTTTCTGCTGTTTTGCTGTTTTTCGGCGCTGCTTGCCGCCATTCTGTTCCGATTTGCCATCCACCGCCGCCGTCGGCGCAAGCCGGGCACGCACAGTGCGGGACTGGAGCCGTTCGACCCCATGATCCGCGAGGGCGTCACATGGGCGGACGGGCAGTCCTTTGAGACCGTGCATATCCGCAGTCGGGACGGGCTGACACTGGCGGGACGCTTTCTGCCGGGCGACGATCCAAAAAAAGCCGTCCTCATGATGCACGGCTATCTTGCGGATACGATGTACGAGTTTTCGTGCGGGATGCGGTATTTTCACGAGCAGGGCTACAATGTCCTTCTGCCCGCACAGCGCGCGCATGACGAAAGCGAGGGGGATTATATCTGCTTCGGTGTGCTGGAGCGGTACGACGTACAGCGCTGGTGCTGTTATCTCACACAGCGTCTGGGCGCGGACTGCCGCATTTTGCTCCACGGCATTTCCATGGGCGGCGCCACGGTGCTTATGGCAAGTGACCTGCCCATGCCGCCGTCGGTTGCGGGGATCATTGCCGACTGCGCCTTCACCTCGCCGCAGGCGATCATGAACTGCGTCCTGCGGCGCGATATGCACCTGTACGGCTTTTCCATCCTGCCCGCCGCGCGGTTCATGAGCCGACGCTTTGCCAAATTCGACACCACATATTCGGCTGTGGATTCGGTGCGACACAGCCGCCTGCCCATCCTGTTCATTCACGGCAGTGCGGACGAAATGGTGCCGCTGGAGATGACGCTGGAAAGCTATCGGGAGTGCGTCTCGCCCAAGCGCCTTATGGTGGTGCCGGGCGCAATGCACGGGTGCAGTTTTTTCACAAATCCCGAGATATACGCGCGCGCCGTGGAGGACTTTGCACACCTGTGCCACGTGACCTGAGCCGTTTTTCCTCGATTTCCCAATAGAGAGCCTCGCACATTTCTTGTGTGAGGCTCTCTTTGCGTCAAAGGGAAAAGACGAAAGCGGGGAATTGCGAAAAAACCC
>CABUHM010000223.1:0-3100 GCA_902491355.1 uncultured Eubacteriales bacterium | reverse complement strand
AAGCCTTGACTTTTCGGGGGAGTTGAGCACAGCGCTTTTTGACAGGTAAAAAGCAGTCGATTATCTCTTGGAGAACTGGGGTGCGCGACGAGCGGCTTTGAGGCCGTATTTCTTCCTTTCCTTCATTCTCGGGTCACGAGTGAGGAAGCCAGCCTTCTTGAGGGGAGCGCGGAAAGCGTCGTCAGCCTGGAGCAGTGCTCTGGACAGACCGTGACGGATCGCACCTGCCTGACCGGACAGACCGCCGCCCTGAACGCGGGCGATGATATCGTACTTGCCCTGAGTGCCTGTAACAGCGAAGGGCTGGTTGATGATCAGCTCGAGGGTCTCGAGACCGAAATACTCTTTAATATCACGACCGTTGACGGTGATCACACCGGTACCGGGAACCACACGGACGCGTGCAACGGATTTCTTTCTTCTGCCGGTTCCGTAGAAATAGGGAGTAGCGGCGGCATAGTTGATAGCCATATTCATTTACATCCTTTCAATCGATACTAGTGTGTAATCAGCCTTCATAAGCAACGGGCTTCTGTGCCTGGTACTTATGCTCTGCGCCGATGCAGACCTTCAGACGGTTGAAGCTCTTATCGCCGATCGTGTTATGAGGAAGCATGCCGCGGACAGCCTCTTTCATTGCGAAATCGGGCTTCTCGGACATGATCTTCTTGTACTGAACTTCCTTAAGACCGCCGATATAACCGCTGTGATGACGGTAATACTTCTGCTCCAGCTTCTTGCCGGTGAGCACTGCCTTTTCGGCGTTGATGATGACTACGAACTCGCCGCAATCAACGTGGGGTGTGAATTCGGGACGATGCTTGCCCCGCAGAATGGAAGCCGCAAGCGCCGCGGTACGACCGAGGGGTTTACCTGCTGCATCTATCACATACCACTTGCGTTCGATGGTTTCTTTCTTTGCCATAAAAGTGGACATTGACATTTCCTCCAAATAATCTCTTGTGAATGTGGGTACATTATACCAAAACGAATTGCGCTTGTCAATAGTTTTTTTGAAAAAATTGATTTAGCAATTTGCAATCTTTCAAATTCTCTCAATATCTCTTGTTTTCTCTCGTTTCCTCGAAAACGATTTTTACTATTTTGCCGCATCCCCGCTTGACAGAACCCAAATGCGCGTGGTATAGTAATGTGGTATGATCACAAAACAAATGATGCACGGAAAGGACGCATTTATGAACGCAAACGCATTGGAAGGACTTCGCGCCAAAAAGGCATATATCTGCGACATGGACGGTGTCATATATCACGGCAACCGACTGCTTGCCCCCGTTCCCCGCTTTGTCGACTGGCTTTACCGGAACGATAAGCAATTTCTGTTTTTGACCAACTCCTCCGAGCGTTCGCCCCGCGAGCTGGCGCAGAAGCTGGCGCGCATGGGTCTTGACATTTCCGAGGATCATTTTTACACCAGCGCCCTTGCCACCGCATCCTTTCTTGCCACCCAGACCCCCAATTGCACGGCATATGTCATCGGCGAACCCGGTCTTGTCAACGCACTGTATGAGGCAGGCATCACCATGAACGATTATAACCCCGACTATGTGGTGATGGGCGAGACACGTTCCCTTTCCTATGAAAAGATCGAGCACGCCGTCCATCTGGTGCAGAACGGTGCGAAGCTCATCGGCACCAATTCCGACCTGACAGGTCCTTCCGAATCGGGCATCATTCCCGCCTGCCGCGCCCTGATCTCCCCCATTGAGATGACCACGGGCAAGTCGGCTTATTTCGTAGGCAAGCCGAACCCTCTGATGATGCGGCATGCACTGAAGAAGCTCGGCGTTCACCGCGCGGAATGCGCCATCATCGGCGACCGTATGGACACCGACATCATTGCCGGCATCGAGAGCGAAATGGAGACCGTGCTTGTACTTTCCGGCTGTACCACAAAGGAAGGCATCGACCAGTTTGCCTACCGCCCCACCTATGTCCTCCGCGACGTTGGCGAGATTCCGGACGAGATCCCCGAGGCTTGATATCCCAACCATCATAACATGTTTTTCCGGCTGTGTGCCGGAAAAACTGCTTTTTACACGATACATAACGCACACAGGGTACAAATCCATGATGAAAAAACGACTTTTCCCCACTGAGCTTGCCTACGTAGCAGGCGAAGCTCTCATTGCGCTCGGCACCGCGCTCACGGCGCTTGCAGGCTTCGGCGTCTCCATGGTGGTGGCGCCCGCCTATCTCTTCCACCTCAAGATCTCCGAATTTCTGCCGTTTTTCTCCTTCGGCGTGGCGGAATACACCTTTCAGGCGATACTGCTCCTCTTTATGATGATCCTGCTACGTCGGGTGCGGCTCACCTTTCTGTTCTCCTTTTTGACCGCCGTTCTGTACGGATGGATGCTCGACGGCTTCTCCGCACTCATCGGCTTTCTGTTACCGGAGCCGAGCTTTGCCTGCCGCATCGTTCTGTTCACTGCGGGAATCATGGCTACGGCGCTCGGGGTCGCATTTATGTTCCGTACATACATTTCACCCGCCGTATACGAGCTGTTTGTCAAAAAGGTATCGGAGGCATTTTCCGTTCCCATCGGCAAATTCAAGACAGCGTACGATTTGGGCAGTCTGATCTTTGCCGTGATCCTTTCCTTCCTGTTCTACGGCTTCATGCAGTTCCGAGGTGTGCGGCTCGGGACAGTGATCTGTGCACTGGTCAACGGTCCGCTGATCACCCTGTTCGGAAAGCTGTTGGATCGCCTCTTCGCATTTCGGGACAAGCTCCCGTGGCGTTCGTTTTTTGAGTGATCCCGCACGCAAAACGACTTCGGAGGTATCCTATGAATCGATCGGAAATTACGGAATTTCTGCAAGAGCACGGCATCGCTTTTCGTCAGCAGGAGCATCCCGCCGCACAAACCATTGAAGATATCGAAAACTACGGGCTTGACGGTACCGAGACCATTGCCAAAAATCTGTTTCTTCGGGACGACAAGAAGCGAAACTACTATCTTGTGACGGTCTGCAAGGACAAGACGGTGAACCTGAAGGAATTGCGAACCGTGCTTGGTTCCCGTCCGCTCAGCTTTGCCTCGGAAAGCGATCTGCAGAACATTCTGTGTCTGCAACG